>JAHHIL010000038.1 GCA_019358975.1 Trichocoleus desertorum ATA4-8-CV12 | reverse complement strand
CCCCTTGTTTGTGGTGCTTAAAAAACAGTTGATATGCTTTCTCAATGCGTTGGCAAACATCTTGCACGGCTTGAGAGCCGACCCATTGCCAGAACGCTTTACGCTTCCGTAGCTTGGCAATATGAGACTGAAGCTTGGCGCAACTCAAGTGCTGACTCCACATGCGGTAGTATCGACGATGGAGAGCAATGCAATGGTTATAAATCACCCCAGCAGCATTGATGCACCGCTTGAGATGGCGGTTGCGCTTGTGCTGATAGAGCTTAAACTTCAGAGTCTTCATGAGTTCTATGATAGCCTATTTGCATAGGCAATGTATAGACACAAGATGAAAAAGACGCTCAATATTAGGGTTGAAGAGTCAAGGCTTCAGAAACTACGACAGGTCGCAAAAGTGAGAAAGAAAACCATGACTCAGTTGATTGAGGACTGGATTGATCGCCTACCCACTCCCCAAAAGGAGGACACTGCCGAATAAATTCGGCTATTCGCTGATATCCCCCGGTTAAAACGCGGGGGCTTTACGCATCACTCTCGTAAACTTCATCACAACTTCTTGTTTGCTTCATGGTTATTTAGTAGTTGAGGCACTCCCTTTAGTAATTGATGGGCACCCTAAGGTAAGGCTGTAGAAACCATTAAATCTGTACAGCGGATTCAGGGATTTGGGTAGCATGGGCGATATTCAACCAGCACCCTCCACTTCAGTAGCCCTGACTCAACTACTTTGTGAGGAGAGCCCGTCATGCCAGAAAAACTCTTACTAGCTATTACCATTACCTTTTCGCTGAATTTGTTTTTAGGAGGCAATTGGCCCTCCTCTACTCAAGCATCTGATACCCAAGCAGCTGAGAAAGCTCAACTGCCTGTTGGCTCTAGCCCACTCACCAACGACTCAAAAGTTCAAGTTTTATTGCCTAACTTCATCAAACCCCCTGCGCTCTAGCTTTTTGCTGGATGGGTGTTGGTAGAACTTGCCCGATGTTGACCTGATGTTGAAACAATCGGCAATCCGCAAAGTACTATTGAAATGTCGTTAATGAAAACCATGTGCAAGATGCGGGATGATCAGCCTTAGCTAGCCTTGGGGGCAGAATGGGTCTTTACTCAGCGGCCTAATCCAAATACCTGGGGTTAAAACTAACTGAGGCGAGTCTTGGGAACTCTCTGAATCTACGGGCGTCAAACAAAACAGGAATGTTATAGACCCAGATTCCACCCATGAGTCACTCCCTTCCTGTATCCTGGTCCACGGTTGAGGCGAATCCTCCTCAAGTGCCAGTGCAACCCGAAAAACTCTCAAACTACGATTTAATTTTGCAGTGTCAGGAAGGGCTGCGGCCCGATCGCTCGGCATTTGCTGAATTAATGCGGCGCTATCAATCCCATGTAGAGCGGGTGCTGTATCACCTTGCTCCCGATTGGCAGGATCGCTCAGATCTGGCTCAAGAAGTCTGGATTCGGGTTTACCGCAACGTCAAACGCTTAAATGATCCAGTCAAGTTCCGGGGTTGGCTCAGCCGCATTGCCACCAACTTGTTCTATGACGAACTACGGAAGCGTAAGCGGGTCTCAGAGCCTCTATCTCTAGACGCGCCGCGAGCGATGGATGACGGCGAAATGGATTGGGAGATCGCTTCTGCTGATCCAGGCCCAGAAGAACACTTAACGACCCGCGAGTTTTACGACCAACTTCATGAGGCGATCGCTGATTTGCCAGAAGTTTTCCGCACTACCATTGTGTTGCGCGAAATTGAAGGCATGGCTTACGAAGAAATTGCCGAGATTACAGGCGTTTCCTTGGGTACTGTAAAGTCAAGAATTGCTCGTGCTAGACAGCGCTTGCAGTCCCAATTGCAGAATTATTTAGATGGTCAGTAATCTAGCCCCTTAGAAGTAAGTTGGGTTTTCTGACTGTAGGAACAGTGTCAGTCCCAAGTTGTTCTTCTATGATTGGTCTAGTTGGACTAAGTTGTTTGTGAATTTTGGTGTGTTTTCCCTGGCGTGACCTGGTAGTGATGTAAAAATGATGCCTGAATTTGAGTCCCGTAACCGCTCTGAATCCACATCCTCTGAGGATGGTTTCACTGGACAGATTGATACTCCCCATCAGCCTACGGGTGCCCTTTCTATGCTCCAACGCGATCGCTTTGAATTATTGAGTGCTTACCTAGATGGTGAAGTCACCGCCGCAGAACGTAAGCAAGTCGAAGAGTGGCTAGCAACAGACCCAGTTGTAAAGCGCTTGTATACTCGCTTGCTAGAACTTCGCCAAGGCTTGCAATCAATGCCAATACCTGCCGCAAGCCAATCCGTAGAGCAAACAGTGGATGCTGTGTTTAAGCGGGTTAATCGTCGGCCTAAGCAAATTCTGCTTTGGGGTGGTGCAGCGGTTGCAGCTTTGTTTGTCGGTGCGGTTTCAGGCTTCTTGCCTGGTAGTGATGCGTTCAGGCCTCAGTTTGCCCAGTCACCGATTGAAGGGTCGGGTGCGACTCAAAACGCGCAACTGCCAAGCTCAGCATCATCCGTTAATTCTGATGCTTTGATGATCGCGTTAGACCAGCCCGTGGTGCAAATTCCTAAGGCTCCGGTTTCTATGCCCGCCGCTGCAAGTGGTGACATTTATAACGATTCCAACGCCAATATTCGCTAAATGTTCGCTGAAAGACTAAAAGAGTGTGAGCCACTAGACGACCTCTAGCGATCGCAGGTCTCAGTTCTCCAGGCAACAACATCAGGTCAAAAAATCAGGTGCAGAAGAGGTGAAGCATGGGTGGAAGATGCTTTGCCTCTTTTATTTTGTCAAGGTTTACTCAACTTGCAAACTTTTAGCACTCCAAATTCCACTGGGTAGTAAGACGCCTCGAAGTTGTTGAATGCGCTGAGGATGCATGAGGTAAGCCCAAGCATCATCCAAAGGTTGCCCCTCTGCATCAAAAACGGTAATGACTTCTCGCTGATATTCGTTTTTCTCTGGCGATCGCCTTGGCACAAAATCTTCTAAAGCATCCAAGCGGGACAAGATAGCTGTGTCATCAAAGCTAAGCAAAAACCCATGTACTGTCTGAGTTCCGGTGGTCATGGCTGGGTAGCCCAAGGATAGAGCAAAGAGCTGACCACGGGCGATCGCGGGCGTTGCCGCTACGACTTTACCTGCACAGTAGCGCTGATAATTCACCTCTCCGGGCTTCAGGGTGCCGTAGACAAAGACTTTCAAGAAATCCATTGGGTGACGTAATAGACCAGTGCCGAGCAATTAGAATAGGTAGGCAAACCCGATGACTGAAATTTAGCAGGAGTTCCGTTCGTGGAGTCCCGGTATACCCCCAAAGCAATTGAGGAAAAGTGGCAGCAAACTTGGACTGAGCTAAGCTTAGACCAGACCTCTACAGATCCTAACAAGCCCAAATTTTACGCGCTGTCCATGTTTCCCTATCCTTCGGGTAATCTGCACATGGGGCACGTGCGGGTGTATACCATTGCCGATGTGATTGCGCGGCTGAAAAAGATGCAGGGCTACCGCGTGTTGCATCCGATGGGCTGGGATGCCTTTGGTTTGCCCGCCGAAAACGCGGCGATCGATCGCGGCATTCAACCTGCCGAGTGGACCTACAAAAACGTCGCTCAGATGCAGAAGCAGTTGCAGAAGCTAGGCACCTGTTTCGATTGGAGCCGAGAAGTCACCACCTGCTCACCAGACTACTACCGTTGGACTCAATGGATTTTCTTGCAATTTTATCAGGCTGGCTTGGCCTACCAAAAAGAGTCGGCGGTGAACTGGGACCCCATTGACCAGACGGTGCTGGCGAATGAGCAGGTAGACAATGAAGGACGTTCTTGGCGATCGGGCGCGAAGGTAGAGCGGAAGTTGCTGAAGCAGTGGTTCCTCAAGATCACCGATTATGCCGAGCAACTGCTAACGGACCTCGATAAGCTCAAAGGGTGGCCAGAGCGAGTCAAGCTGATGCAGGCTAACTGGATCGGTAAATCAGTCGGAGCTTATTTGGAATTCCCCATCGTTGGTTCTGACGAAAAAATTGGTGTGTTTACGACTCGCCCGGATACGGTTTATGGCGTGACTTATGTCGTGTTGGCACCAGAGCATCCGCTTACGGCTCGCGTTACCACCAGCGATCGCCAGGAAGCAGTGGAAGCATTTGCCAAAGAAGTGGCGGGTCAAAGCGAATTGGAGCGAACCGCAGAGGACAAACCCAAGCGAGGTATTCCGACTGGCGGTAAAGCAGTTAATCCCTTTACCGGAGAGGAAGTCCCAATTCTGATTGCCGACTATGTATTGTACGAGTACGGCACTGGGGCAGTGATGGGTGTACCTGCCCATGATGTGCGCGACTTCAAGTTTGCCACGGAAAAGAGCTTGCCGATCAAAGTTGTGGTCGTGCCCGAAGGCGGCGATGCCAATGCACCTTTGGAAGCTGCCTACACTGAGCCAGGAACGATGGTCAATTCTGGCCAGTTTGATGGTCTACCTTCTCCTCAAGGTAAAGAAGCGATCGTTAAGTTTGCTGAGGAGAAAGGGTTTGGTAAGGCGCGGGTGCAGTATCGCTTGCGAGATTGGTTGATTTCCCGTCAACGCTATTGGGGTGCACCGATTCCGATTATTCATTGCCCCAACTGTGGCGCAGTGCCAGTTCCTGAGCAAGATCTCCCGGTGCGGTTGCCAGAGAGTGTTGCGTTCTCCGGTCGGGGGCCATCTCCTTTGGCTCAATTGGAAGATTGGGTGAATGTGCCTTGTCCCAGTTGTGGCACTGCCGCTAAGCGTGAGACTGACACGATGGATACCTTTATTGATTCCTCGTGGTACTTCCTCCGCTACCCGGATGCCAACAACGATCAGCAAGCCTTTGACCCCGCCAAAACCAATGACTGGATGGCGGTGGATCAATATGTGGGTGGCATCGAGCACGCAATTTTGCACTTGCTCTACTCCCGCTTCTTTACTAAGGTGTTGCGCGATCGCGGTCTGCTCAATTTCGATGAACCCTTTGATCGCTTGTTGACTCAGGGAATGGTGCAAGGCTTGACCTACAAGAACCCGACCACGGGCAAGTATGTCACCCCTACCTCGGTGAACGCCGCCGATCCCAAAGATCCCGAAACCGGAGAAGCGTTGGAAGTCTTCTACGAAAAGATGTCTAAGTCGAAGTACAACGGAGTTGATCCAGAATCTGTATTAGCGAAGTATGGCGCAGACACAGCCCGGATGTTTATCCTGTTTAAGGCTCCCCCGGAGAAAGACTTAGAGTGGGATGATGCCGATGTGGAAGGTCAGTTCCGCTTCTTGGGTCGGGTGTGGCGATTGGTGAGTGAGTTTGCAGAGAAAGGTGGCGATCGCACCAAGAAGGTAAATCTCGCCGAACTGAGCAAGCCAGAGAAGGATCTCCGTCGCGCCATTCATACAGCAATCCAAGCGGTGACGGAGGACTTTGAAGGGGAATATCAGTTCAACACAGCGGTGTCTGAGTTGATGAAGCTGAGCAATGCCCTCACAGATGCTCCCTGCAAGGACTCACCCATCTATGCGGAGGGGATTCAGACGTTGCTCTTGCTGTTGGCTCCTTTGGCTCCGCACATTGCTGATGAGCTATGGCAACGGATTGGGCATACCGAGTCCATTCACTTGCAAAGTTGGCCTGAAGCTGACCCTGCGGCCCTAGTAGCAGATGAGATCACGATCGTGATTCAAATCCTGGGTAAAACCCGTGGCAGCATCCAGGTGCCTGCGGGAGCTGACAAGGCAGCCCAGGAGCAATATGCCCGCGAGTCGGAATTGGCTCAGCGCTACATTGAAGGCAAGGAGATCAAGAAGGTGATCGTAGTACCTGGTAAGTTAGTTAACTTCGTGGTGGCATAGCAATAGGAGGGGTTTGGCGATGCTGAACCCTCAAAAATTTGGGAGAGGTTGCGATCGCTCCGAAAGACTGCTTGTGGAGTGGTTGGCTTGGGTCTTTGTAGAATAGAGGTCAAAGTCATACCAATCTGTAGGTTACAAATATGCCTCAGGCAGTCCTTCAGCAAATTCTTGAGCAACTGCAAACGTTGGAACCATCAGAGTTGCAGCAACTTAGTGCGGCTGTTCAAAGTTATCTTGCAGATAAGGAGACAGCAGCGAAACGAACAGTTTTTCATCAATCATTAGTTACTGCTGGATTGGTACGGCAGATTAAGCCTTCTACCTTTGGGCAAAGAACGTCCCAGCACCTCGTTCAAATTCAAGGTGAACCTGTTTCTCAAACGATTGTTGAGGAACGCCGATAAATGGCAGTTTACTTTGTAGACAGTAGTGCTCTAGTCAAGAGATATGTCAATGAAGTAGGCTCGGCATGGGTTTTAGGATTGTTTGATTCGGCATTAGACAGTGAAATCTTTGTTGCAGCCATTACACCCGTTGAAATCATTGCAGCAATTACGCGACGGGCACGCAGTGGAAGTATTAGTGTCGCTGATGCAGCGATGATATGTAATCAATTCAGAAACGATATACAGGTAGACTATCAAGTTATTGAAATTACAGAAGAAATTATCCAGTCTGGGATGATGCTGGCTGAAATGCGAGGGTTACGCGGCTACGATGCAGTTCAGCTAGCAGCAGGTTGTGCCATCAATGCGTTGTCTGGGGCTAGCGGCTTGCCACCCATCGTTTTTGTATCGGCAGACAATGAGCTAAATTTGGCTGCTGCTAGTGAAGGGCTATTGGTTGAAAATCCTAACAACTACCCCTTGTAACATACAACTTGGTGCATCGGCCTAATTCTTAGTCTTCTTCAGAGTCATCTCTAACCTTGAAATACCAATAAAGATTGGCAATGGTGAGGTTAGAGGCTTCCTGAAGGTTAGAGGAAGTTAAAACTCTATGTCCAGCAGCAACAGCTTGCTCACCTATATAGACAGCGTACTCCCGTCGTAAGCTGGGTTTGATGAGCAACTCTAACTGATCTCTCAGCGAGGAGAGATGAGACTTATCCTTCAAGTCCTCATAGAGTGTTTGTTCAGGCGCTATTTCAACCACGCTAGTAGCTGTATTGAAATCAGCGGTACTCTCTAGCTCAAGAGAGTTAGAACCTTGCAATAGCTTTCTCTCAGATTCAGGAAGCGATCGCTCCCAGTCAATATGATTTTGCCAAGACTCCAAAGCAACTAGATCGTGATCGTGAATTCGAGTAATTTCAGGAAAAATAAAGTCTAGTTCTTCTTCAGACTCGCAAGCTTCTATAACTGCTAGCGCATCTTGACGGACTCGATCGCGGAGGTGAGATAGGCGATCGCTAGTGGCAGCAGGTTCATTTTGTAATTGATAAGTCAGTGCGATCGTTTGCTCAATTGCCCAGGCACACTCTAGTCTACGCAGTTGGCCAGGAGCCGAAGTTTCTGACAAAATATGGGGATTGCTGTAGTCTCCCAGAGCTTCTCCCAGCATTTGTCGTGCGTTGGCCAAGTCAGCGTTCCGGATTGCTATATCACTGCATGACATTGCAGTCTTGATGAGCTTGTTAGCTTCCAAAAACTTTCCATAGGCTCGAATCAAAATCTGGCGATGTTGTTCAAATTTAATATCTTGGGCGATCTGGTCGATCTTTAAGAGGATTTCGGCTCCCTGCTCTTTCAGAGCTTTTTTCAGATCGATAAATCCATCTTTAACCTCAAGCTTAAGCTGCTTAACATCCTCCCGAAGCTTGAGGGTTTGCCACAAGTTGACGGCTGAGAGAGCGACACCTGCCGCGACTCCCACACCAATGACCGCAGTTGTAGCTTGTAGAACTCCAACGCTGGCCTGGAGCGTTTTTAAGCCTGCTTGCACAGCTGTAAAGCCTTGATGCGTCTGATACATCTGCGCCCCAGCGGTAGCGAGTTGTAGGGGAACAGCTAAAGGATTTAGGGGAATACCGCCATTACTAAGTAAGCTAACGGCATGACCAACAAACTGTCCAGTAGTTGCGTCCCTAGCAATACTTAATGGCACTCCTGAAGAGGTGAGAACTTGTACGTATTTTCCAGCCGCTAAACCAGCCTGAATAGCGGGAGAGAATTGGAAAAGCATGCTTTTTACTCACTTACAGGATTTTTCCAGCCTAAATTCTGAGATTAAGAAAGGTATCCGTATTTATCCGGATCTAGAGCCCTCTGAGAGAAAATTGGGCATATTGGAAGACGAGCAACATTACTAGCCCTACAACTATGGAACTCACCCGCATCAATTCCGAGACTATTGAGCTACTATCACGCATTACTGGACAAAATCTACGTCGGGAAGATCTCTCACCATCCATCGTTTTCTTGTCTGCACTGATCACAGTTCTGCAAGGGGTAATGTTGCAAGATGGTCAAATTACAGAAGAAGAAAAGCAACAATGGCAAAAAACAATAAATCGCTTTATTCCGGCTAATAGCAATATTCGTTCGCTAGTTCAGCTTATAAGTAAAGGAATTCGGAACAACCGGATATATACAAGCGCTAAAGATTTACTGACATTAACCACTCCTCTTTCAGAGGCAGAACGCTTATTGTTAATTGGTCTTGGTTATGAAATGTCGGCAACAGATGGCAGTATTGCCACCTCTGAGAAGAAGTATTTAGAAGCGATTGCAGATAAACTACAAATCCAACCTAAATACTTATCAATTCTAGAGGCTGGATTTACACACAAAAGTGATATTGATATTACTGTGTTGAGAGAAGTGCAATCTTTAATTGATCCAGTAAAATTTTATGATTTAGATGCTTTTTTGGTTAAAGCCGCTAGCGACATTCTCTCAGTTTTTTCTGGGTACTCAAATCAGGGAAATTCTCAAAAGAGGAAAACTATTGATTATGACAGTCTAACTCAATTTCAGGTTTTAAGAGGTGAGTTGAAAAGTCTTTGCCTTAAGATTTCTGCTATAGCCAGAGACTGTAAAGAGCGTAACTTCATTCCAATTAATTTACTAGATGAGTTCGAGCAAGAATTTCAGAAATTAAATAGTGAAAGCTTTAGAGTGTCAGTTATTGGAGAATTTAGTAAAGGAAAATCAACATTACTAAATGCTTTATTAGGTGAAGAGATTCAGCCTGTTAGAGAAATTCCATGTAGTGGTCAAGTGACAGTTTTGAAGTATGGAGAAGAAAGGCGAGTTACTTGCCATCACAAAGATGGTAGAGTAGAAGAAATTTCTTTTGAGGAATATAAGGAAAAAGCTTCTATTTCAGAGGAGGCAGCATTAGGTAATTCTGATGATGAGTTTGTCAACAACTCTATTGAGGAGATTATTTTTGAAGATCCTGGGCTCAGCTTGTGCCGTAATGGTATAGAAATCCTAGATTCTCCTGGGTTAAATGAACATCCTAACCGTACAGAAATTACACAAAAACTAATTAAAGATATAGATGCTGCAATTTTCTTGACGAGTGCTTTTCAGCCATTGAATCAAGGAGAGCGCGAATTACTATCAGATCTAAGATATTACTTAAACGACAATAAAATAGATCAACCTACTGACAAGATTTTTGTGCTAGTCAACTTTTGGGATAGCATAACTTCTGATGTTGGACGAAAACAAATTCAACGAAGGGTTGTAAACTTACTTCAAAACCAACCACCTATTATAGATGGTGAAGCTCGTATACACTTTGTTTCTGCTAAAGAGACTCTAAATTCTATACTAAATGATACTAAGAATGAATACTTAGATGCATTTAATGCTTTTACAAAGTCACTTGAAAAATTTCTGATTAATGAGCGTGGTATTCCAAGAACTATTCAATATAAGAGAAGAATTGATTCTTTGATTAAAACAAGTCTAGATTTTTCCGAACAAGCTCAAAAATCTTTAGATGGGGAGTTGAAAGTTTCTGATGCGGAGAAGCAGAAGATTGTAGAAAAGATTGGAGAAGCAAGTGGTAGGGATATACGAATTAAGTTATTCGCAGATAGTCTAATAGATGAAATTATTGAAGAGACAAATGTTTCATGGGATGAATGGATTGAAGGCTTAGATGAGCGTTTATCTGAAAAAGTGGCAAGTTGGTCCTCCAAACACTCGGCTATATTTAGCAGAGATCAGTTAATTAAAGACTATGTAAATCAATTTAATCGTGATTTGTCTCAAGAGCTAGAGGGGTGGATAGAGAATCAATTGAAGCAAAATGTTTTAAGCAAGAAAATAAAACACTTGGATGACTTCATAAATCAAGAATTAAAGGCTATAGAGCGAGAATTCAATAGCATTAGTAGATTGAGTGATAGCACTAAAAAATGGGTATTTTTAGGGAATCCAGATGATATTTTTAAGGATTCAGGAGTCCTAGGAAATATTGGGCTTGCTGGTCTAGGCGCAGCAGTGCTGGTGCCCGCATTTATTTTTGCTGGTCCTATACTTCTTATCATAGGAAGCTTGGTTGGTGGTGGTTTTCTTGGCATAGGTGCTGGAGGTGTACTTGGACTAGATCAAGAAATTAGAAATAAGGTTTTTGAGACGGGCTGTGAAAAGTTTGTTGAGTCCTTAGAAAGTGTTTTTGAAAAACTTTTTGAGACCATTGAGGCAGCTGTATCTGAAAGATCTAAGCAAGCAGATGAGATTATTGGGAGAGCGATATCTTTCTATGAGAATCTTTTAGAACAGCAAGAGAGAACCCATTCTGAAACTCTGGAGAAGCGCGAGGCAGATAAAAGGTGGATTGCCTTGAAATCTGAAGAACTAAAGCAAATACAGAATCAGATTGAATTAGTGCTCACTAAACATGGGGTTGAGTATTAAAAATGTAGAAAGGCGATCGCCCCCTCTTCTCCTCAACCAGGAGCGATCGCCTAGATGAACCTATAACTCGAAGCTTTGGAGGTAATACTGCAATGACCATTAAGGCTATCGATCTGCCAATGGAAAAAATTGCTGAATTTTGCGATCGCTGGCAAGTGATTGAGCTGGCTCTATTTGGTTCTGTTCTGCGTGACGACTTTCGCCCTGACAGTGACATTGATGTGATGGTTCAATTTCACCCGGAGGCTCACCCCACATTCAGTAGCCTAGACCAAATGGAGGCGGAGTTAGAGACCATTTTCCATCGAGACGTTGACTTGATTACCCGTCAGGGCATCGAAACCAGTCGTAACTACTTACGCCGTCAAGAAATCCTTTCCTCTGCCCAAGTGATTTATGCAACGGGATCTCCAATTTCTGCTTGATATGCTGCAATCCGCAGAACTCGTCATCAACTACACTGCTCCATGCTCCAAAGACGAGTTCCTGACCAATGTGCAGCTACAAGATGCAGTGATTCGGCGACTCTTGGTGATTGCTGAAGCTGCCAGACGGGTTTCAGCAACAACTCGCCAGACTCTGCCAACTATTGCGTGGCAAGAAATCAATGGTATGCGAAATCGATTAGTTCATGAATACGACGATGTAGACCTCAACATCGTATGGAATGTTGTGCAAAGTGAGATACCGCCTCTGATCGAAGAGTTGAAATCCAAGGTTCCTCCTGAAAGTTGATGCAAGAGAAGTAACACCAGCGATCGCCCCTATTTTCCTCAGCAAAGAGCGATCGCTGATTCTCTCTACTTTTTCTTGCCAAATTTAGCTTTGAGGTCGTTGAGTGTGGGGGGTGGGTTTTTGGCGCGATCGCCTTGCTTTTCACTCTGTTTTTCGCCTTGCGGTTGGATGACCTGATTCGCTTTACTGGTCTTACTGGTGGGTTTGGGAGCGTCTTGACCAGAGCGCATCGTGAGGCTGATTCGCTTCAGGGCTTCGTTGACCTCTAGTACTCGTACCTTGACTACCTGACCCACTTTTACAATCTGTTTAGGGTCGCTGACAAAGCGATCGGCGAGTTGGGAGATGTGGACTAAGCCGTCTTGATGCACCCCAATATCGACAAAGGCTCCAAAGTTAGCCACATTAGTGACCACGCCTTCCAATTCCATGCCCACTTGTAGATCGGAGATCTCTTTCACCCCTTCTTTAAAGGTGGCGTATTTGAACTCAGCGCGGGGGTCACGGCCTGGTTTCTCCAATTCACTAACCATGTCGCGTAGCGTCGGTTCTCCTACCGTCTCCGTTACATATTTTTTTAGATCAGTGGATTTGAGTCGTTCGGCAACTTGGGTGATTTGGGTGAGAGGTACTTGTAAATCCTTGGCGATCGCTTCTACAACTTTGTAACTCTCTGGGTGAACGGCGGTGTTGTCCAGTGGGTTCTCGCCGTCCCGAATCCGTAAAAAGCCTGCAGCCTGTTCAAAGGCTTTGGGACCGAGCTTCGGGACTTTTAGGAGCAAACGGCGGTTCTTGAAGGCACCGTTTTGGTTGCGGTAGGCGACGATGTTGTTGGCGATCGTGGGAGTGATGCCAGAAACAAAGGTGAGCAACTCCTTAGAAGCAGTGTTCAGGTCTACGCCCACATAGTTGACGCAACTCTCTACGGTCTCGTCCAGCTTCTTCTTCAGCAGCTTTTGGTCTACATCATGCTGGTACTGCCCCACTCCAATCGATTTGGGGTCAATCTTTACCAGTTCTGCCAAGGGGTCTTGCAAGCGCCGCCCAATGCTGATTGCGCCTCGTACTGTGATGTCTAAGTTGGGGAATTCCGCGATCGCCACGTCACTAGCCGAATAGATCGAAGCACCCGACTCGTTCACCATCACCTTAATTGGTTTACGGTCTAAGGTTGCCAATACTTCTGTGACGAACTCATCCGTTTCTCGTCCAGCGGTGCCATTGCCGATCGCGATCAATTCAACCTGATAGCGCTCAATTAATTGCTTAAGGGTAGCTGCGGCTTGGGCGCGTTGAGCGGCTGCTTGGTGGGGAAAGATGGCTTGATAGGCGAGAAACTGTGCTGTTTGGTCAAGCACTGCGACTTTGCACCCGGTGCGGAAACCAGGGTCAATCGCCAGGGTGGGTTTCATGCCAGCAGGACTGGAGAGTAACAGTTCCCGGAGATTGGCTTCAAAGGTCTTGATCGACTCCATATCCGCGTAGGCTTTGCGATCGCCTTTCACCTCACCAATTAAAGAGGTTTTCATCAAGCGGTTAAACGCATCCTTAATCATGGCATGGTACAAGTCGCGCACCGCTGGAGTTTTGGTCCGAATCGTCTGCGTCTCTAAATAGGCGAGCACCGCTGTTTCATCGAAGGTGAGGTCGAAGTCTAAAATACCTTCTGCTTCCCCGCGATACAGCGCCAAGAGGTTGTGAGGGGCAATGCCTTTAACTTTAGCTTGGAAGTTGCGGTACATCTCAAATTTAGTTGTACCTTCCGCATGGTCTGACTTGATTTTGGAGACAAAGATGCCTGTCTCCATCAGGTAGTCTCGCAAATAGGCCCGTAGCTCTGCTTGCTCGGCAATACCTTCTGCCAAGATATCCAAGGCACCCTGGAGGGCATCCTCGGCAGTTTTCACTCCCTGCTCCTCAGAAATGTACTTGCTGGCTTCTGTGCCCAGGTCTGCGGGGGTGGCACCGGGGCGGTTCAAGGCTTGGATAAACTCGGCCAGCGGTTGCAATCCTTTTTCTCTAGCAATGGTGGCTCTAGTGCGGCGCTTAGGTTTGTAAGGTAAATAAAGATCTTCTAATTCGGTTTTCTGAAGACAAGGGACAATCTTGGCTTGCAATTCCTCGGTCAGCTTTCCCTGAGCCGCGATCGCCTCTAGGATGGCCGCTTTGCGCTCTTCCAACTCGGTGAGATAGGTGTAGCGATCGAAGAGATCTCGCAGTTGTATCTCATTCATCTCTCCAGTGCGCTCTTTGCGGTAGCGGGCAATGAAGGGAACGGTGGCTCCTTCGGCAAAGAGTTCCAGTGCACTTTTAACCTGGTTAGGTCTGAGGTTTAGCTCCTCGGCCAGAGTTTGAGGAATGTTCAGCATTGCAAGAGTCGAGTGGGAACGTCAGGGTCAACTGTTGTAGCAGTCTTGATCATCTTATCTCCACCTGAATGACTCAGCCAAAATTACTGACTCAATTAATCTGTGCCTGAGGCGATCGCCTTCACTGTTAACTAGCGTAAATTGGCTAGTAACACAGATGGGCAACCGTAACTCAGAGCTAGATTTCAGCTTATCTACTGAGATCTGTAAAATTACTGAGATTAGTGTCAGCGATCGCCAACTTATGTCTAAAAAAGCAGATATAAGCGGTTATGTGTGACAAAGATGTGAATTTTTATGCAAAACATTTGTCTGAAACGATAGAACAGTTCATTCTCTCTTTTAGAATTGACACTAACATGCGTAACCTAAAGGAATGTCTCCGGTGACAGATTCTCCATCGTCTGATCAAACATCCACTTCCGTACTGACTAAACTTCTAGACGTAGATGCTGATTTGGCATCTCAGGAAGCTACACTTTTGGTGCAGCTAGAGGCTGTCCGGGAAAAACGCCACAGCCTGAGAAGCGTGATTGGTATGTTTAGCTCTACAGATGCGGGCTCAACCCCTGCTACACCTGCTACACCTGCTGCACCTGCTACACGTGCTAAACCTGGGAGAAAGCCTAAAGAGAGTAAAGCTCAGGATGCTGAAAAGACTGCCCCTGTAGCCGATGAAGTCACTCCTCCTGAGCCTTCTACGCCTGCGTCTCCTCCAGAAGCAGAAACCGAAGCTCCCGCTCCTGTCAAATCTGGTAGAGGTCGGCGGGCTAACCCAGACAAGCCCAAGCGGAATGCTAAGCCAGCCAGAAAACTAGAAGGTTGGCAGCGATATGTGCGGGCGGAGTTTGGTAAAACTCCTCTGCCTGAAGCTGTTTCAGTAGTCCTCCAACGCCAGCCTGAAGACATTATTGAAGTGCCCGCAATTGTAGATGCCATCTTCGAGCAGGAGATGCCTCAAACTGTACGGAACAAAGCACGCGATCGCATTTTGCATGTGCTCTCGGCTGGCGTTAAGGAGAACAAGTGGCATCGCGGCAGAACTGGGCAATACAGTCTGTCTCGCAATGCTGCTGCCTCTAATAAAGCGTCATAAGCAAAAACAAACCCCAACCTCTTTCGTTTAGCAGCTTAGCTAGCCAGAAGGTTGGGGTTTATTTGTGGCTCTCTCAAGCACTTCCAAAAGGCGATCGCTATCTAGACTTGTGTGGCATCATCTTGGCCGATTTGCCGTTCTACGTTATCGATCGCCGCGTTGAGTCCTGCTAATCTGGTTTCTAAATCATCCCGCATCGATCGCAGAAAACCCAGTTTGCGTTCTAAGCGAGCCTTGCGAGAAACAGGCTCATTACCGTAGCAGGCGTTGCCCCAATTGCTACTCCAGAAAGGAAACATAGTTCAACCTCTCGTATATGCCTCTGATTCCCATCTTGGCTAAATTTTGGTGGGGTATGCTGGACGGATCTCCTCACCTCTTAGGTGGGGTAAAGAATCGCTGTTTGGCTCGCTACAGCACAAAGTCATCGTAATGGCAGGTAGGGCAACTGACATAGTGTCCCTGCCAGCGAATGGGGCCGTCGCCGCACTCTGGGCAGTAAAACGTGAAATTAGCAGTCATTAAGCGGGGGCTGGAGCGAGAGGTTTGTTTTTGGCGTTGCTGGGATGTCGTAGCAGGTTGAGCGGGGGTCTGAGCGGCTAAATATTTCTCTCGGTAAGCTTGCTCAGCCATGACTTGTGCTTCTGATTCAGTCCAACGTTTTTGGGGTTTCAGGGTGGGGACTTGCCGAAAGGGATGCAACATGGCGCTATCTCCCAGTAAGGTGGCGATCGCGCTAGCCACAGCTTTGCAACAACTGGCAGGCGATCGCACCACTTGTTCTTCGCTGAAACGGATAATCAGCCAGCCTTGGTCTAGGAAATATTGATTCCGCTGCTGGTCTTTAGCAGAATCGAGATAGTGGATCGGTTTGCGGCTGTCGTAAGCGTAAGGCTCGTCAATCTCGATATCAATATGCAAATTGAGTGACTGATCAATGTAAGCGAAATCGGGGACATAAGGCTGTTGCAGCTTGGGGTTGCTCACCAGCAGTCCCGTGTGGATTTTGCCGGGAAAATAGCGCCACAGATCATGCTCAAATTGAGTTTCAGAGTGGCCTTTGGGAGCTTTCATATGCACCCCCATTGGCGGCGAAGTTTGTTGCAAGACTTGCTGAACTTGCAACAGGGATGCAGCAGCGGCGATCGCGGGGGGAATTAAAACAGTGGGAAATCGCTCCATACCGCGATCATGACAAATTACTCTCTATTGGTGCAGCGATCGCCCCCCAAAGTCTCACTTCATACGCTGATTGAATCATTCCTGAATCTAGACTTCCAGCTCAGATCCAAGGCTCGTCATCGTCATCTTCCATGCCTGTATTGGTCGTATTGGTTTTGGGGTTGGAGTCAACTTTTCTGAAGGTATCTGGATTAGTGGCAGTGGGGGTGAACAGATCGTCTTCCTCCAGAAAGTCCCAGGGGTCGTCTTCTTGGTCTGCGAAGGAATGGGTTGCTGCTGTCGCTTGGGGCTGAGACTTGGCGCTGGGAGGTGGGGGAGAGACGGGAGCGCTGGCAGTGGGTTCTGGGGTACTTGGGGCTTGGCTAGTCTGCTGATGGCTCTGAAAACCCGTATTTGCTTGGTCAACTACCGTTTGGGTACGCTCTTTCACCTGCTCGGCTACTGTCTGACTGGTAGTTTTGGCCTGCTCGGTAAAGGTTTGGGTTTCTTCTTTGAGTTGTTCGGTGAAAGTCTGCGCCGTCTCTTTGGCTTGTTCCGCGATCGCCTGTGCTCGTTCTTTGGCTTGCTCCGTCAGGATTTGGGCTTGCTTCACCAGCGAAATGTAATCGTCTTTGAGGATATTGCGGGCTTTGGTCAGGGTTTGTTTAATTCCAGGGCGATCGAGTTCAAAGGATGGCACTGCTGCTTCTGGCACCAATACTCGCTTACGACCGAAGCTGAGCACACGGCTAGGAGGCAGTTGGTAGACATCTCCGGTGATGCCATTCCAGCCACTAGAGACAAATAGGTACTGCGTAATCTCCCCTGTTTTGAGACGGAAGCGGTAATCGGTGATGCGACCAATCTTGTTGCCACCGTCGCTCCAGACTTCGCAATTGAGTAGCGAGTCTAACTGCTTCACTTTTTCGCCGTCGGTTTCTTCTGGTTGGGAGTGTACCAAAATGCTGTTGGTGCCGAGGGTCTGAATCTGTGGCAGCTTAAAGACAATCTTCTTCGCTCCCAAAAAGCCTGACTTGCAGATAAATCCCAGGACGCGATGGGCGGCGGGATACATCCACAGCATATCGACTCGCCCCAACTCTTCCATGTTGTTGCGATCGAGGACTAATTGATTGAGCAAGTCGCTTTGTTTGACAACGTCTGCTTCAGCCGTCATGAAAACCCTAAGGTGAAGTGATGTCACCTTTCAAGTCTATCCCAGGCATTGTGAGATCCAGAATTTCCCGTCGCGATCGCCCCTCAACTCCACTTCCCCTAAAGCTCCACCGTCACGGGAGTCCCTAGTACCGCGATCTCATACAATTCGCGAATGTCCTCATTTAACATCCGCACACAGCCATGTGAAGCCGCCTGACCTACAGAGTCGCGATCAGGGGTGCCATGAAACCCAATCGAGTTACGGCCATCTGTCCAAAAGGCAATCCAGCGATCGCCTAAAGGATTGTCAGCCCCCGGAGGCATCACTTTGCGGGTGAAGGGGTTAGTCCAGCCTGGATTTTGCACCATACCCATGACTCGGAACTGACCCGTGGGCGTCTCCCAGCCTGAGCGACCGACTGCAACCGGATAGTTAGCTTTGAGCTGCTTGCCTTGATAGACATAGAGACGACGTTGCTTCAGCTTCAGCACCAGTCGAGTTTCCTGAGCCGTCACATCTGGCAGAATCGGACGAATCGGAGGTAGCTCCGGACTATAGGGAGCCAGAGCTTTAGCTTTCAGCCCTACGATAGGAGCTGGAGTTTTGCTGTTAAGGCTCGTTTTGGCCACCACCGGAGTACCCACAGCACTCCAGCAAATGGCGACTCCCAAACAAACCCACAAAGAACGATTTAGAGACACGGCTATACTTCGTCCTAACGATCACGGAGATTCTGGTGAATGGAATTACCACAGAGCGGCAGGATTGGGATCGCTGATCGGAGTTGAGGTGCTTTCAGAACTCTCATCAGAATTCTCAATTGGTTGAGTTGGCTCCGCTTGTGGGGCAGCCGGAGGAATCTCTGTTGGCGCTGCGTTCTCTTCCACGGGAGCAGACTCAAACTCGGAGGGGGCTTGAGGAGAAGTCGCAGGCTCTGAAGTGGGATCGGTGGGAGATGTTTCCACAGCAGGAGCGGCGGGAGAAGTGGGCTCCTCGATCGCAGGTTCGACCTCAGATTCGGGTGGTGTCGTGGTGGCTGGAGCGGTGGCTGGGGTGGTGGCTGGGGTGGTAGGAGTGGGCTGAGCGGTAGGAGTTGCTTCTGGGACTGGGGTAGGTTCTGGCGTGGAACTAGGGCTGGGTGAGGTCAGCACTTCTGAGGCGGGAGTAGGGGGTGGTGCATCTTGAGCTTGAGCGGATAGAGGAGCCACAACCGCTAAACTCGCTACAGATAGCGAAACGACGGAACGACGAAACCATTGCAACATAGGGGGTAATTGCTGAGTCATGATGTCTCCTCTTGACAATAAAGGCTGACAGTAAGGCCTTTTTCTAATAGATATGGAAGTGAAGTGGAAGTACTCTTCTCAAGAGCGAGGCATTTCTAGGGGCGTGCGATCGCAAGAGAAGTTCGTGCCTACCAAAACACCATTCTGCCAAGTCCCAGCTTGAGATGAACCATCCGCAAAGATGAATGTACCGCGTCCATTGCATTTATTTTCGCGAAACTCTCCGACATAGCGATCGCCATTCTCCAAGGTCCAAATGCCTTTGCCCTGAAACCAGTCATCCTGAAACTGCCCGACATAACTTCTGCCATTGGCAAAAGTAAACGTGCCGCAGCCATTGCGTTTGCCGTTGCGATATTCACCGTCATAGCGATTGCCACCGCTGTAAGACATTGTGCCGCGACCATCCGCAGGTTCGCCATTGGCTAAAGGGCCGAAATATTGTGTACCTGTTTGGTATTTGTAGTCAGGGGTGCGATCAGGCAAAGCAGCGGGAAGTGGCTCTTGGCAAGGTAGGGCTGGCAAGCTGGCGACGGTGACTGGCGATCGCTGAGTTGTAGAAGTTGGAGCGGTAGGTGCTCCAGCCTGGGTAAAGCGGAGGATAGCTGTGCTCGCTACTGCGGTTATCCCCACTCCCATCAATACACCCCCCGCAATCAATCGCCAACTGCGCTCCCGTAGCGGGGTGAAAGCAGGAATCGATTGGTTCGCCTCCGCTGAGTTAGCGTGGAGACGCTCTACAGGAGTCAGAGTGGCTACAGCAGCTGAACTACCTAAGGCGATCGCCGCCGTGGAAGACGGAACTCCCTGCCCCGAACGAACGCCGGGGGAAGCGACTTGCACTAGTTGCTTGAACTCACCCAGTTTAAATTTTCCTTTAGCGGGTTGGCGCTGCTGTTGGTTCCCTTGCAAGTAAACATGCTTGCAGGTGATGTTTTCTATTTGAGTCGCACTATTAATCTGCCAAGCTTCGATACAAGCCCCCGTCAATTCCGTAGCATTGAAATTGGCCGATGTAGCGATCGCCTGAGCCAAATTCGCCTGGGTTAAATTCGCTTGACTGAGATCTGCACCTTCTAAGTTCGCTTGAGTCAGATTAGCTTTGCTAAAATTCGCCCCGCTGGCATAAGCGCCTTCTAGATCTGCACCCTCTAGGTTGGCTCCTTCTAGGTTGGCTCCAATCAAGCAAGCCCGACTCAAACTAACACCTCTAAGGTTTACCCCTGCCAGGTTGGCCTCAAACAGATAAGCTCTGCTGAGATCTGGTTGAATAGTAGGGTTTTTCTCTCTCCAACCATTCCAAGATTCTGCTCCTTGTTCTAGCAGACTGAGGAATTCGTTCTCTGTTTCTGTCATGGAGAACTCCTACTAGGACAAACTACATCGATATATTGGAGCACGACTAGCATCGTCAAAAACAATGTACCTTGTCATCTCTCCTGAGAATGTTGTCTGAATCAGTGCGGTAGTTCCCTGCATAGCTTGTCTAATTCGAGCGATCGCCCGTCCGCGAAATCGCTTGAACCAGGTTAGTGCATTAACAGCGCTTTGGGGAGGATGCCATATTCCACCCTGACAACTGGCACAGTGAAGCTTGCAAGTGTCTAAGGAGACAAAGTCTTGCTGTTACGGCCTGGGATGCAGTTATGGAGAGGTTATGGAGATGCGATCCTCTCGTTGGCAAGGTGTGCCTCTAGACAGGCGTTGGGCTATTTAGGTTCACATACGGTTTGAATATCGTCGGGCTAGTACAGACAGACGCTAGCCAGTAACTTCATCCTTTGCCTTAGGAAAAGGGAGCCATAATAAATGAATACGGAAGAATTGATCCAGCGATATGCCGCCGGAGAGCGAGACTTTAGCATCATTGACCTGAGGGGAGCTGTACTAGAAGCAATTAATTTGAGTGGAGCTATTCTGCATGGAGCCATGCTGGATGGAGCCAACTTGCGGCGCGCGAACCTCAGCCAAGCGACCTTGAGTGGAGCCGTTCTCAAGGGGGCAGACTTAACCCAAGCTGACCTCAGCGGAGCAGATTTAAGTGATGCTGTGCTCGATGCAGCAATTTTAGAGGGAGCTATTCTCGACGACGCTATTTTGAATCAAGCCGATCTGAAAGCGGCTAACCTAGCAGGAGCAGATCTCAGTCAGGCAGACCTCAGTGAGGCGGATTTGGAAGCAGCAAATTTAACCGCAGCCGACTTAGAGGTAGCGGATCTACATGCAGCCAATCTCAGCCACGCTGAATTAAAGCAAGCCAATTTAGAGGGAGCAAACTTAGAGGATGTCAATTTGGCAGGAGCCAAGCTAGAAGATGTCAAGTTAGAAGGTACGGTTCTCGAAAGTGGGGACAGTACACTGATCAGTTAAACAAGTGATTAGTTAAACAAGCGATCTTTTAAATAGGGATGAGCTGAGTTGGGACAGGGCTGGTGATCGCGATCGCCCCCACATCTCCCAATTAATTCAACTTCTGTTGAGATTGTTCTGCTTGGTCTAAAACTTCATCAGCAACTCGGCACCAATCCTGTCGTAAGGGCGCGTCTTCTGGCTTGCTAGTTAAGGTGCGTCCTTTGAGTTCTGGATGCTGAGCATAAAATTTCTCATTTACTTGCGGGTAGAAAGCTCCCGTCGGAAAGTTAAGAGCTTCATACCGTTTCAGCACTTGCTCTTGGCAACCGGAGTCTGCGGTTTGGGGGGTGGGGACCACAGCACCTTTTAGCCAAGCCAGCAAAGCAGGGCCAAACCAATAACTCACTCCCACGATGACTAAAATGGTTATTCCCAATATCAGCAACTTTTTGACGATGTACCACAGGGGTTTGAGTAATAAATAATAGACAGGCTTAATCACCAGCCAGGAAACCAGGTTACCGATAAAGCTGAAGAATGACGGACCGCGAGGTTTAGCGGGACTCGGTGTCGGAGCCACAGGGACAGGGGCCGCAGGGGTTGGTGGTTGGGGGGCTGGCGGCGCGATCGGTGGACGGGCGATCGGAGCTACGACCCAAGTTTTCACCCCAGAATGAGCAGAACTCTGAGCAGAGGCTTGAGGAGACACCTGAGCAGAACCCTGAGCTTTTGCCTTGGCTGGTCTAACTCGCTGGGCTGGGGGGGCTGCTCGTGCCACCGCCAAAGTTTGTACTTGAGAAGTCTGGGCTTGCGGTTGAACGAGAGGTTTTAAGGCTTGTTTGACTTCCTGGGTAGAGGCATAGCGATCGCTCTCTCGCTCCGCCAACATCTTTTCTAATACAGCAGCAAATCGAGGATTCAGCTTGAGAGTTTGCTGCCAGCACCAAGTCCGCTGATGAGAATCATACAACTCAGTGGGATTCTTGCCTGTGAGCAATACCAAAACAGTTACAGCTAAAGCGTACAAATCACTGGCTGGGGAAGCTTTGCCGTATCTCTGCTCAAGTGGGGTGTAGCCTTGTTTCTCTAACTGAGTGGAGATGGCTTGTTGAGTCAACTGGCGCACTGCGGTTGCCGCTACCTGTTTCACACCCCCAAAATCAATCAGAACTGGTTGACCTGTAAACCGTTGCTGAATTAAGTTGTCTGGGGAAATATCACGATGAATCACACCTTGAGCGTGAATATACTCCAGCACAGGCAACAAATCGAGCAAAAGAGCGAGGGCATCCGTTTCGCTAAATTTCTGTCCTTGCTCTAGCAGTTCCCAGTATGTAGGGCCTTCAATATATTGCTGAACCAGGAAAAGATAATCTTCTCCATTTAGATGGGTCTGAATGAGTTCTCGAAATTCTGGGATTTGGGGATGGTGAAGTTGGTAGAGCACCCCAGCTTCTCGCTGAAATAGCTCAGCCGCCTTTTGCAAAACTGCCGTCCCTTTGACTTGGGGAGCAAATTCCTTCAACACGCAATATTCATGAAAGCGGTTGAGGTTTTCGGCCAAATATACCCGCCCAAAGCCTCCTTGGCCCAACATGCGAACAATTTTGTACCGCTTGTCTAAAATAAGATCCGGATGAATGGGTGAGGAGTGAGGCATTGATTGAGCGTGCTTCCCAGCCAGAGAGTCTGTGTCAGATCAGAAATCTTATTGTCATCTTACACAAGTCATTGCTCGGATCTGGGAAATTTAACCTGACCTCAAAATGCTAAGGAGTAACTGCCAAACTGGGCTGACGATTGTAGTCATCTTGGAACCGCACAATGTCGTCTTCTCCTAAGTAATCACCGTTTTGCACTTCAATCAAAACCAGCAGAATCACGCCGGGATTTTCTAGCCGATGTTGGGTGCATTGAGGGACATAAGTAGATTGGTTGTTGTAAAGGGTTAATTCTTGTCCATCGCAAAACACTCGCGCTGTGCCAGAAAGCACAATCCAATGTTCGCTGCGGTGGTGATGCATTTGCAAACTGAGGCGATGACCTGGTTTAACTTCAATGCGCTTAATCTTGTAGCCTCTACCTTCTTCAAGAACGGTGAATGATCCCCAGGGGCGTAATTCGGTGGTGGCAACAGTAGTCGGTGCAGGGTTGGAGGTTGCCATCGCTGAAGAATGCGAGCTTACTTGAATCATTTTTTGAGGCTTAGCCAAATTTCTTCCTCCCAGGAATTACTTCAAAACGGCAATCTAGAAAACTTGAGCCAGCGATCGCAGGGCATTGCAAACCTTATCTTGATCTTGAGGCCACCATAGCAAATGTCAGATGCAGGGTGTCACCCCTAATACCGCATAAAGATCGTTTGCTCACCTTTAAGCAGGGAGGCTTGCACCAAAATACACAACCCAAAACCAAATCCTTAAAAAATCAGGGTGAAAGGCCGAAAACCATAACCCTCAGCTCGACAATTGTTTCACTT
Organism: Trichocoleus desertorum ATA4-8-CV12; assembly: GCA_019358975.1. Classification (NCBI taxonomy): domain Bacteria; kingdom Bacillati; phylum Cyanobacteriota; class Cyanophyceae; order Leptolyngbyales; family Trichocoleusaceae; genus Trichocoleus; species Trichocoleus desertorum. The sequence continues at coordinate 30,080 of JAHHIL010000038.1, read as the reverse complement.
CAGTAATTGCTCTCCTCATTTACTCTCCTCTAGCCCTCCTTCGGGATACAACCTCATCCATCCCTGTGGTTCAGACGCCAATAAGGCTGACCGCTGCAATCCTGACTAGTTAAGCACTTTCAGAAATGTGCCTAGGCACTGAGCTAGTTAGACGTTGCCACCGCCAGAAAAGTTGCGATCGCCCTCAACTTTGCTAATTTTTCACTCAAGGAACTTGCCCTCCTCCTTTGGATAGATTTATTCCTTCAAAGAAAAATCACTCCATAGAGTGATGATGACCCATTAAAAAAATCCGTATCGTTCGTAGAAGCTGCGCTCATCAGCAGCAAATCAGGGTACGTGCCAGCTGTATGGCTTTATACTTAGTCCCCTAGCCATCTACCGTTGACCGTACAAATGTTGTTCCCTTTTATGCATGGCAGAGTATCCAGTGAGCCCATCCAAACCACTAGAGCTCAACTGAATCCAATGCTAGAAAGTTGCTCAACCCTCTCTTACATCAGCAGGTCGATCAGTTTTTAATTATTGAGGTGATTGAGCAAGGAGGTATATCTCTAAATGGAACCCAAAACCTGATTTACTCAGCTTTTAACTCCACCAACGCAATAACCCTTAGTTAACTTTCAAGCTCTATTAATAGGTTTGGTACGAAATTTTTGTCTTACTCAGGAAAAGCTTGACCTAGGAACATTTTGCAATCTTTGTAATTTTTGCTACCCCCAAGAAAGGGATTTCAACTGAACCTATTGATCATCCATCAACTCATGTCTCAGATGAGTTCTCAATCCCAGATTTACCAGTGCCAAGGAGGATTGTTTATGCAATTACAAATTGAGTGTAACAACGCTTCCTTAACCGACCAGTCTTGCCTATTGTGCGATCAAGAGTTTGAGTTACAAGAAGCTAGAATTATTGTTTGTAATGAAGGCGGTAATACCTGTGGCGATCTCTGCCCTCAGTGTGTTGCCAAAGGTCCAGATTGGATTTGGCAGCATTTGCTACAAGTAACAAAAATCTCGCTAAAGAGTGAGAAAATCCCCATCTCGCTATAGCCTTGGACTGTTTTTACTAGCCTTAGATCAGCGGAACATTAAGAAGTGAAAACTGGTCTAGTTTGAAGGCTGGCTTCCAGGTAAAACTGTAATTCCCAATTCTTGGTTAGCCATGAAAGTTGCTTTAGTTCATGACTACTTGACGCAAAAAGGTGGCGCAGAACGAGTCTTTGAATTGCTTTGTAAGCGATATCCTAAGGCCGATATCTTTACCTCACTCTACGATCCTAAACGAACAATTGACTTAGGAGATCGTTCCGTCAACACAACTTTACTTCAGCGGATTCCAGGGGCAAGCAAGTACTTTCGGCTATTAGCTCCGTTCTACTTTTCAGCTTTTCGAGCGTTGGACTTGCGAGACTATGACCTGATTATTAGCAGCAGCACTAGTTTTGCGAAAGCGGTAAGAAAAGGTCCAGGTGCACGCCATATTTGTTTTTGTCACAATGTGACTCGTTTTCTGTGGGATACCCAGACCTATTTACGGGAGTACGGTACATATTCCAGATTCTACCCACTGCTAGAAAGCGTTTTCCGCATGATGCGCAATTTAGATTTGCAATATGCTCAGGAGCCTGATCTTTATATTGCCAATTCTAGTGTGGTGGCGAAGCGCATTCAGCAGACTTATGGCAAGCCCGCGATGGTGATTAACTATCCGATTGACAGCAGTAAGTTTTTGTTCGCAGACCAAAAAGAAGACTTTTACTTAGCATCGGCTCGGCTAATTAGCTATAAGCGTCTGGATGTGATCATTGAGGCATTTAACTGGCTGGGATGGCCTCTGTTGATTACAGGCGATGGACCAGAGCGATCGCGCCTAGAGGCCCAAGCTTTGGGTAACATCCGGTTTCTTGGTCATGTCAGTGACACTAAACGGACTCAACTGATGGCTCAGGCTCGCTCAGTGGTGGTAGCAGCCCTGGAAGATTATGGGTTAGTGCCTGTAGAAGCCAATGCTAGCGGCACTCCCGTGATTTCTTATGGAGCTGGGGGAGTGCTAGATACGCAGGTGCCAGGAAAAACGGGTGTCTTTTTCAATCGCCAAACCCCAGAAGCGCTACAAACAGCTTTATGCGAAGCCTCGGATATGACTTGGGATTACAGTAACATCCGCCAACACGCGATGAGCAAATTTTCGGAAGAGGCGTTCTTTGAGCAAGTTGATCAGGTGATTGACCAAGCTATTTACTAAGCTGAGCACTGGTTTGACTTGTGCCTGGTTTGAACTGATTTGAATTCTTCAACTGTTTTCGAGGTGAGAATGGTAGACCTAACTGAAGGAAAGCACATTGAGGCCGCTGAGGCAGATCCAGGATATGGACAACTGTTCGCAGTCCTCATGCGCCGACGCTTCTGGCTTTTGGGTGTATTTAGCGGCGTTTTATCAATCGCTGCAGTCCTCACTTTTCTAGCTGAGCCAGTTTACCAAAGCTCTATGCAACTGTTGGTGGAATCCAACTACCAAAGTAAAAGAGGAGAAAACGGCAATGCGGAGATGTCGTTTGCGGACGCTAGAGTTGAGGTGGATACTGCCACCCAATTGACGCTAATGCGGAGTTCTCATCTGTTGCAGCGAGCGGTGAAGATTTTGAAGCCGCAATATCCAGACATTACGGTGGGGGAACTTCAGAAGTCGTTGGTCTTGACTCAACTTGTTGAAGATAAAGTCAAAACCAAGGTGTTTGAGGTGGTCTACGCTGATTCTGACCCAGAGAAAACGCAAAAAGTCTTACAGGCAATTCAAAAGGTTTATCAAGGTTATAACCGAGAGCAGCAACAGCAACGCTTAGCCAAGGGTCTGTCATTTATTACTGAGCAAGTGCCCAAGGTGCAAGAGCAAGTTAAGCAAGCAGAAGATGCTCTGGAGAAGTTCCGCGATCGCCAAAACCTGATTGACCCAGAAGCACAATCGAAAGCTTTGTTTGATGCGCTCAATAGTGTCAGACAAGATAAACGTACTAATCAAGCACAGTTGAAAGATATGCAGGCCCGTTATGCGGCTTTGCAACAACAGGTCAAGCGATCGCCTCAAGAAGCCTTGGTCGCCTCTCGCCTCAGTCAATCTTCGCGCTACCAAGCTTTGCTTAATGAGCTACAGAAGAGTGAATTAGCCTTAGAGCAACAGCGTCTCCGGTTTAAAGATGCCGATCCGCACATTAAATCTTTGATAGAACAGCGCCAACGACAACTCAATTTACTACGAGCTGAAGTCAGCCGAGTCTTGGGAACGGTTCCAGCCCAGCTAAACCAGTCAGGGAGGGATTTACTCAGAGCAGGCCAACTAGGGGCTACAGACTTAACTCTGATCACTCAATTGGTAGAGGCTCAGGTCAATACTAGAGCTTTGCAGGCTCGTGGCCAGACCCTAACCCAAACCGAGCAGCAATTAACCACAGAGCTCAAACGCTTTCCTCGATTGCTGGCTGAATATGGACGGCTACAGCCCAATGTGCAAGTGGGTCGGGAGACACTGCAACAACTCTTGACCGCAAAGCAGGAACTAGCGCTGGAGATTGCACGGGGTGGGTTTGACTGGCAGGTGGTAGAAGCGGCACAATTGGGTAGCCAAATTGGCCCCAGTCTGAAGCAGAACTTGCTCTTGGGAGCGGTGGCAGGCTTGATTCTAGGAAGTGTCGCCGCCTTTGTCCGAGAGGGTATTGACGATGCGGTTCACAGTTCTGATGAACTGAAGAAACAAGTAGCAGTCCCTTTACTCGGCTTGATCCCAGCGGTGCCGCGCTCTGGCTTTAGCGAGCCCATGCTCAACTTATCTTTCCGTAAAGCTCCTGCTTTGGCCCCAGCCACTCTGCAAGTCGTAGATTGGCCTCCTTTCCGAGAATCCCTAGACCTGATTTACAAAAACATTCAGCTCCTCAATTCCACCTTCCCCTTCAAATCTCTGGTGGTTACCTCTGCCTTAGCAGGCGAAGGCAAATCAACTTTGGCGCTAGGCTTGGCGATGAGTGCGGCGCGTTTACACCAGCGGGTGCTCCTGATTGATGCAGATTTGCGTCGTCCAAGTTTGCATAAACAGCTCAACCTACCCAATGAACAGGGACTTTCTACTCTGTTAGCCAGCGATCGCCCTATTACCGAGGAGCACAGTTATATTCAACCCGCGATCGCCTACAGCAATATCTCGATCTTGACCGCTGGCCCCACTCCTACCGATCCTGCCAAGCTTCTGAGTTCTCAGCGGATGGCAGAACTGATTTCTACCTTTGAGGAATCTTACGATCTAGTGTTACTCGATGCACCGCCCGTTTTGGGGATCGTAGATGCTATCCTCACGGCCTCCTTCTGCAATGGAGTGTTAATGGTGGGTCGTATGGGCCAAGTCACTCGCAGCGAGCTTACTCAAGCCACCAATATGCTGCACAAACTCAACGTAATTGGTGTGATTGCCAATGGCGCTGAAATCTCAGCCAGCAGTTATCTACCCTACTCTAGGTCTGCCTAGCCATCTCGGTTTTCCCTGGATTGAAGTCTTCAACTTCAGATGTCGAAACTGATTACCGACTGACCCCCCATTCAGTATCACCTATCCCTCTGAATCGCTATGAACCTACTTTCAATCCCCAAAGATTCTGCTCTTAAACCTCTTCCTAAAAGCGAGCACCCATTTAAATACGAACTGAAATGGCGACAGAAACAGCTCTTGGTTCGCCTCGCTCACACCAACGACAGACTGCATCTACCTTCTCTCGATAGCCAACGTTGGCTGGTGGCTTGCCTAAAGCGATCGCCCGTTCGCCTGATCAGCCTCGCTCCGGATGTAGGAGAAGAAAAGCTCCGGTATTGGGCTGATGCCTCCGCGCAAGCAGGTAAATCCTTATTTCTCACCATTCCTAACACCCCAGAACTCCCGAAGAAGCAATCTGGTGGCAGTTGGTGGATCAAGCGCCTGCTAGATCGAGTCGCTGCTGCGATCGCCATCTTGCTCCTGAGCCCTGTATTTCTGGCGATCGCCTTAGTGATACACCTACAATCACCTGGTCCCATCCTCTTCTGTCAGTGGCGTGTGGGCGAACGAGGCCGTCTGTTCCGGATTTATAAGTTCCGCACCATGATTGTGAACGCAGAAGAACTGCACCACCAAGTTATGGGTAATCAGCAAGGCTTGCACAAACATGAGAATGATCCCCGCATTACTCCCAATGGTCGCTGGTTACGCAAGTACAGCTTGGACGAACTCCCTCAACTGTTTAATGTGTTGCGCGGAGAGATGAGCTTTGTGGGTCCGCGTCCTTGGGCACTGTATGACGCAGTCCGAATCAGCCCCGATGTGCGACAACGACTGAACGCGCTCCCAGGAATTACAGGAGCATGGCAAGTAATGGCCCGCTCTAACCTTCGAGACATCGACATGGTCAACCGCTCCGATCTGAAATACCTCCGTCACTGGTCGCTTTGGAAAGACTTGAAGATTCTCCTACTGACCGTTCCTAAAGTGCTGTCCGGTTTTGGCGCTTACTAAGAAGAGTGAAGTCTAGGCAATTCCCCATTCCTCCGCTTGGGTTACCCCTCCCCCAGCAGAAGGAATGGGGAGAAGCTAACAATGATCTTTTCTTGGGCGTGACAACTTTTACCTAACCAGAAAATAATGCAGTTAAAGCTTCCAGCATTTCTTCGTCACCTGTTAAAAGCAACGAGCTTTTGGAAAGAGAACGAGTTAATTCTCCGGGAGTTTCAATACTTTCCACAAATCGCAATTTTAGCTGTCGTCTTCTCGCTCTTATCGGCAGCCTTTGAGGGATTCGGGCTAGGCTTCTTGTTGGCATTCTTGCAGAATTTAGTCAACCCCAATGCTGAGCCGTTCAGAACAGGAATTAACTGGTTTGATATCTGGGTTTTAGGAGTTAACACATCGGAAACAAGCCGCCTGTTTCGGGTCTCTGGCCTAATCTTATTGTCAACTTGGCTGCGGGCAGGATTTAACTATCTGACCTATGTCTATACAGAAATGGCTCAAATGCATCTGGTCAATCGCTTACACAAGCGCATTTTTGAACAGTGGCAAGCTTTGAGTTTGAGCTATTTCAGCAAGTCTCATTCTGGTGAACTGCTGAATAGCATTACCGGAGAGATTGGTCGGCTCAGACAAGTGTTTAACCTGACTGCCTTCATTATGACTAAAGGCTTGACGCTTTTAGTCTATGTGGTAATCATCTTCCGCATTTCTTGGCAACTCTCCGTCACCTCAGTACTGTTATTTGTTTTGCTAGGTGTAGGACTCTCGACATTAAATAAGCGAGTTCGAGAAGCGAGTTTTCCAGTTTCCGAAGCCAACGGTAAATTTACATCTGTAGCGATGGAATTTATTAATGGAATTCGCACGGTTCAAGCTTTTGCAACTCAAGATTTTGAGCGTAAACGCTTCTATCGAGCCAGTGATGAAATTGTGGACGCGGGAACCAAAGCGGTCATCGGCTGGGCGATCGTACGGCCTTTAGCAGAAGGTTTGGCCACCACCATTTTGGTTGGCATGATCATCGTGGCTCTGACTGTATTTGTCGCCAATGGCACAATGCAAACAGCTTCTTTGCTCACCTTTCTATTTATCTTGTTTCGTCTAGTACCCGCAGTTCATGAAATTAATGGTAACCGTGCCATGATCAGTAGCTTCCGAGGTTCCCTAGACAATATTAAGGAGCTTCTACGGACTGATAACAAACCATATTTATCTAATGGAGTTCGAGAGTTCACTGGACTCAAGAAGGCGATCGAACTAGTTTCTGTTGACTTTGGTTATGAGTCTGCTCAGTTAGTGCTTCAGAATGTGACGCTGGCGATTAAGCGAGGAGAAATGACCGCCTTAGTCGGGGCCTCAGGTGCTGGAAAAACTACACTGGTTGACTTGTTACCTCGTTTTTATGATCCTACCCAAGGCAAAGTCTTGGTCGATGGTGTAGATCTGCGAGAGTTTGAGCTTAACTCAGTGCGCCGTCATATCGCGGTAGTGAGTCAAGATACGTTTATCTTCAACACTTCTATCCGTAACAACATTGCCTACGGTTTAGAGAATGTGGATGAAGCAGCAATTTGGGAAGCGGCTAAATTTGCCAATGCTCTAGAGTTTATTCAAGAGATGCCAGCAGGCTTTGATACCCAACTAGGCGATCGCGGAGTGCGTCTCTCTGGTGGTCAACGACAAAGGCTAGCGATCGCACGGGCACTCCTCCGCAACCCAGAAATTTTGATTTTGGATGAAGCTACGAGTGCGCTTGACTCGCTTTCAGAGCGCTTGATTCAGGAGTCTTTAGAGAAACTATCTACAGGTCGCACGGTAATTGCGATCGCGCATAGACTCTCGACCATTGTTCGGGCTAACAAAGTCGTAGTCTTGGAACAAGGAAGGATTGTAGAACAGGGCACTTACCAAGAATTGCTAGAACAACGCGGCAAGCTCTGGAAATATCACCAAATGCAATATGAGATGGGCCAAGTAGGGTAGTTCTCAAAACTTACCAACTTTCAAAAGGTTAATCCCGTAGCAAGAGGAACATTAATTTATGCATGTGATTGCTCTAGAAAATGAACTTTCTTCCCGTCGAGGTGGGCAAGAATTAAACTTGCTTGAGATTTGTCACGGTTTATTTCAGCGAGGTCATCGTATTAGCCTGGTTTACATCAAAGAGGGGGATCTATTAGAGAAATATCAATCTTTTTGCAGTTCTCTAACTAAGGTCAATAGCTATGGTTTTGATCGACGAAAACTCAAAGAAACTCTTACTTTCATTTCTGGCTTAAACAGTATTCGAGAGATTCCCATAGAGCAAGATACTGTTGTCTTCAGCAATGACTACTATTCTAGTTTTTTCGGCTGTCTACTCTCTAGCTTTAGATCACTCCCTTTTGTTTGCTATCTGCAACTCCCCCCGCTGGAATTTAATTATCAAAGGCGCATTGCTTTGAAGCGAGTTAATCAGTTTGTCGCAGTTTCAGACCAAACTAAGAATGATTGGCTTCAGGAGGGGATTGCCAAGGAAAAAATTGACGTCGTCTATAACGGCACTGACTTGATGAAGTTTAGACCTGTTGCTAATAGCTTAGCTTTGAGAGAGGAGCAAGATATTGCTGAAGATGTCAAAGTTATTGGCTATGTCGGCAGAATAGATAAACCTAAAGGTTTAGAAGTTTTGATTAAAGCATCTGCTCTACTGGCGGATCGAGGAGTCAATATCAAGCTATTAATTGCAGGCAAACCATTAATTCACTTTAATCCTGAAATTGGAGACCTTTGTTCTGAGTCGGGAGAGCAATATCTACAGTCTCTGAAGCAACTAGCGAAAGATTTGGGTATAGAACAGCGGGTTAGCTTTTTAGGACACTTAACCAATACTGCAACTTTGTATCAAACCAGTGATGTCACTGTTGTTCCGAGCTTGTGGTCAGAACCTTTCGGCAGAGTTGTGATTGAGTCAATGGCCTGTGGAACTCCTGTGGTGGCGAGTCAAATCGGAGGGATTCCAGAAATTTTGACGGGAGAATTCCAAGCTCAACTTTTCGAACCTGGGAATGCTCAAGAGTTAGCCAAAGTATTACAGCAAAACTTGGATTGGAAAGAGAAAGATCCCCAGTTGGGTCAGAGATGCCGCGAACATATGGCGAGTAGATTTAGCTTAGATAGCATGGTGAATGGGATTGAAGCAGTGTTGCTCAAGACTATGAATCAACAAATTTTACCTAAGCAAAAAATCGCTGTCTAACATTGCTTTTAGTTTGATTTCGCTCATCACTTACGAATCATGATCCAAGGAGCATAACTGATGGTGTTACGACTGGGCTATCTAACTACCTATGATGCTTTAGATGAGTCGAGTTGGCCGAAAGAGCTATTTGGCCTTTTTGGCGCAGGTCATCATCTAGCAAAGAATTTAGAAAGTGAATCAGTCTTGCTGGATTACCTAGGTCCTTTAGATCAAAAGGAAAATAGGCTCATTACTACTTTTAAGAAAAAGTTTTATTACAAAGTTCTTAAAAGAGTTTATGAAAGTTGGGCAGAGCCATTAGTCCTGCAAGAGTATGCGTCCAAAGTTTCTAGAAAGCTCTCTGAATTCAACTCGGATATAGTGCTATGTCCAGAAAATGCTTTGCCATTCTCCTACCTAGACTGCAAACAACCCATTGTTCTTTGGACAGATGCAACATTTCAATGGGTGATTAATGCCTATCCTACATTTAAGAATCTTTGTAATGAGACCAGAAGAAATATCTGTGCGCTAGAAAAAGCATCATTAGAACGATGTGAAAGAGTAGTGTTTTTATCGGAGTGGGCCGCTCAAACTGCGATCCAAACCTATGGAATTGCAGAGTCTAAGATTAGGATTATTCCTTGGGGGGCAAACATCAAGTGTGATAGAACCCATGAAGATATCAAAAATATCGTTGATGCTAGGGCAGCTCAACCTTGTAAGTTATTGTTTATCGGTCTTGAGTGGTTTCGTAAAGGCGGAGATGTTGCCCTTGAAGTTGCCAAGGAATTAAATAGGAGGGGATTAAAGACCGAGCTGCTTCTGGTCGGATGCCAACCCATTACAACTGAACCTCTACCTGATTTTGTAAAAACAATTGGTTTTGTTGACAAATATACAGAAAAAGGATTGCAACAACTCAACCAGCTATTCTGTGAATCTCATTTCTTGATTTTGCCATCTAGAGCAGAAACATTTGGTCACGTTCTTTGTGAAGCAAATTCTTTTGGAGTTCCTTGTTTGGCATCAAAAGTGGGAGGGATGACCACTGTAATTAGGGATGGCTTTAATGGAAAAACCTTTGCCCTAGATGCGGAGATTTCAGAATATTGCACCTATGTAATCTCTCTCATGACGAAATACGAGGAGTATAAACAGCTTGCTTACTCCTCATTCAATGAGTATCAATCTCGCTTGAACTGGAAAGCTGCTGCCCAGTCGATGAAGCAGTTGTTAACGGAAGTGGCATAGTTGCTATCATCGTGTTTTGCCTCGCTTTAAGAATGATACTAGCTTCGATAGTAAGTTGCATTGGGTGCCTAACCGATGATCACAACCTTAAAGAATGTTTTGAGACCTTATAAACGTAAAGCAGCTGCCCTTTATCACAAGGTGGTTCCCAAGCAGCCGGATGGCTATAGGCCGTCTTATTCACAAGAGGGAGAAGATATGATCCTGGCTCGTATCTTTGAAAACCGAAAAAGTGGCTTTTTTGTAGATATTGGTGCATTTCATCCACAATGCTTGTCCAATACATACTATTTTTATCTTCAGGGTTGGCAAGGCATAAACCTTGATGCTATGCCAGGTAGTATGGCAGCCTTTAACCAACTGAGACCAAAAGATATTAATTTAGAAATTCCAATTTCGGATAGTAAACAAGTTTTGACTTATTACAGTTTTAATTTGTCCAATTTTAATGGATTTTCTAAAGAGCTCTCTGCTGAAAGAGATGGAATTACAGTTGGAGATGGTACAGAAGTAAAAGTTGTTTCTGAAACAGAACTGGAAACATCTACCTTGGCTGAAGTTTTAGATCAATATTTGCCTAATACCCAAAGTATAGATTTTATAAATGTTGATGTAGAAGGCTTAGATTATCAAGTTTTGAAGTCTAACGATTGGCAGAAATACAGACCAAAAGTTGTATTAGTTGAGGACTTAGATATAACGTCAATTAATCGAAACACCTCATCTGCGATCGCCAACTTCATGTATAGCCAAGGCTATGATCTCTACGCAAAAACTGTTTACACTCTAATCTTTAAGCAGCAGGATTTTAAGGTTTAGCTTGATGAGTTTTCATTGAAGGTAATGAGTGCAAACTTTATGCCCAAGGTTTCTGTAATTATCCCAGCCTACAATGCAATGGATTATCTTCCACAAGCAGTGGAAAGTGTCTTACGACAAACCTTTGCCAGTTTCGAAATTCTAATTGTGGATGATGGTAGTTCGGATGAGATCAAACAGTGGGCTGCTCAAATTCAAACTATAGAACCTCGACTGCAACTCATTACACAAACAAATCAAGGCGTTTCCGCAGCCCGTAATCAAGGAATTTCTTTAGCTAAAGGAGAGTACATTGCTTTTCTAGATGCAGATGATTTCTGGGAGCGTACAAAATTAGAAAAGCAGGTAGCGCACTTAGAAAATAATGCCTCTGTTGGTTTAGTAGATACCTGGATTGCTTTAACAAATGAGCAAGGTGAGCCTTCGGGTAAAGTCACGATCTCTGAGGCCGAAGGTAATGTTTGGAGGCAGATTATTCAGTCTAATCTACTCAGTTGTGGCAGCACACCTCTAGTTCGTCGTTGCTGCTTTGACATGGCTGGAGAGTTTGATAGAAGTCTGCGCTTTGGTGAAGATTGGGATATGTGGGTACGAATTGCTGCTCATTACACTTTCGCTGTGGTCAAGGAACCTTTAGTTTTTTATCGACAACACTCTAAAAACACATCCAAAAGGTTTGACGAGATTCTTCCTGACCTGGCCAAAGTGGTTGAAAAAAATTTTAGACATGCTTCACCAACGGATCTTTACTTAAAGCGCAAGGCTTATGGTCGTATTAATCTCTATATTGCTTGGAAGGCCGTGGAAAGCAAAGATGCTCAAGCAGCCATGCATTTTGCTCGACAAGCTTTATTCTATTATCCTCAATTAGGTTTTGACAAAAGTTATATCCGCCTAATACTGATTGTTTTAGGAAAACGTTTGTTAGGAGATCAGGGATACAAAAAGCTGCGCGAGTCAGTACTGAGTTTTCGCCAGAAGTTTCCAATAAGTTCTGGCTTGAGATCAGAGCTTGATTAAGTATTTTTAGCTTGCGATGTACTTCTTAAAGCTTTTAGGGTGAATGTAATTGGTGGAAACTAAAACGATGCTTGCAAATGTTGAGAAACAAAACCCACTTGTGAGTGTGATTATTCCGACCTACAATCGCCCCCATTACTTAAAGCAGGCGATCGCCAGTGTCGTTCAACAGACTTACACCCATTTGGAAATCATTGTCTCAGATGACTGTAGCCCTGAACATCCTCAGCCTGTAATTGATGCCTTTCAAGATGCACGGATTCGCTTACGCCGCAATCCGACCAACTTAGGCATTGGCTTGAATGCGACATATGCTTTCAAAGATGCTAAAGGCAAATATGTGGCGAGTCTCAATGATGATGATCTTTGGCGTCCAGATTTTCTAGAGAAATTGGTGCCGCCGCTGGAAGCCAATCCAGATGTGGCCTTGGCGTTTTGTGACTACTCCATTATTAACTCCGAGAGCGAAATTGATAATTTAGCCACTGAGAGACAGTCTCGCCGTGAAAAACGCCATCAGCTCCAGCCAGGTATTCATCAACCTTTTTGGGAACTCGGTTTAATCGATCGCTCGGTGTTCGCAGCTTCTGCGGCTCTGATTAGACGCGAGGTCGTGGACTGGGAACGCTTACAGGAAGCAGGTGTGTTTTGGGACTACTACATTAGCTATCTCGCCTGCCGTTTGGGTCGAGGAGCCTACTATTACCCAGAGCGCTTAGCTTGCTATCGCATTCATGCTCAATCAGAGAATATGACTAGTGGCAATCGCAATGCTCAAGCCAAAATTCGCAAAGGTAAGGCAGGAATTGCTTGCTATGAACGCTTCATGGCCGATGCTCCCACACCTAAATTACGAGCCTACTTTGAGCGGGAATGGGCCTACGCTAGTACAACTTTGGGTATCGGGCTACTCCGGGCAAATCAGGCGATCGCGGCTCGGCCTTATTTTTTGCGATCGCTCCAACAAAATAAGTTGAATGTCCGTACGATAGTAGCTTTGACTCTAAGCTTTATGCCTCAGACATTAGCGAGTCCATTTCTACAGGTGCGAAATGTCTTTGCTGACTATTCCAACCATTTGTAATTGGTTAATACATCTTGTGTCTAAAGACGGTTGTCTCAGAGCCTAAAAAACTCAAAAGTTATTGAATTTTTCATCCTTAAACCAGTACATTTTAGAGGAAACGAGAAATGACTCAAGCTGCTTTGTGCCGTTCAATTTCAACGGTCATCATTGCTCAAAACGAAGAAGAATGTATTGCGAATGCTATTCAGTCTTGTTTGCCTTTTGCGGATGAAATCGTAGTTGTTGACGGTGGCAGCCAAGATGCTACAGTGCAAATTTCAAAAAATTTGGGCTGTAAGGTTTACGCAAATCCTTGGCCAGGATACTCAAAGCAACGTAATTTTGGTGCCGACCAAGCCAAGCATGATTGGATCTTTTTTCTCGATGCAGATGAAGTTGTAGACACAGAGCTAGCGAGTGCAATCTTAGCGTGGAAAACGGGTTCAGAGCTGACCACAAAGGCTCTATCAGTCAACCGCGTCGGAGATCTCTTCGGGCAGTGGTTAGATGGTCGAGCGGAAGCACATGTGCGTTTGTACGACAAAACTCAGTTTCGGATTAAAGATGTGCTAGTACATGAAGGGCCTGATGTGAAGGATGCACCTATTACTTTGCTACCAGGAACTTTATGGCATCAGGGATTTCGAGACATGAGCGATTTAGTCGTTCGATTTAACCGTTATACGGATTTAGACGCCAAGCAAGCTCACTCATTAGGTAAGAAATTTAATTTAATTAGATTGCTACTAAAGCCACCCGCCAAGTTTTTGCAGCAATATCTTTGGTATGGCATGTATCGTCAAGGCATGGCAGGTTTCACGTTGGCTAGTTTATGGAGTTACTACATTTTTCTCAAGGAAATCAAGCTCTATGAAATTGATTGGCAGGCCAAAGGGAATACACAACCTGAACAGAAAGAATTTGGCTTGTCTGCGGCATCCAATCGTCAGGTGCAAGCTTAGGTTGCCAATCCTTTTTCAGTCGTTAATCACTTATTCAAGCCCATGCAAATTCGCTCCTCCAGAGCAGCTACAAAAAGCTTTAACTTTGGTTTAAAACCAGCGCCTGCTTGGATGGCAATTCTAGGTTTTACCTTGTTTTCAGCCCTCTGTCTGGTGGTGAAAGCGGGGCTCCTGAGAATAGCGTTTCCGGGAGGCGCTTTTCTGGTGGGCTTGTTTTTATATGGGCGTTATCCCTTGCTCTACTTGGGATTTACCTGGTGGATTGCATTTCTATCGCCTTGGGTGCGGCGGATGGTGGATTACCAAAGTGGTTGGGTTGATCCAAGCCCTATCCTATTGGCTCCTTTTTTGGTCATGTTTGTGACTATCATGACTTTGGTGCGATCGCTGCCTAGAGCCACACGGCAGGGAGGTTTACCCTTTATCTTGGCTTTTGTTGGCGTGATCTATGGCTTTTTGGTAGGGCTGATCAAATATCCGCCAATGGCTGTAGTGGTACCCATGCTGAACTGGTTCACCCCCATCTTGTTTGGGTTTCACCTATTTGTTAATTGGCGAAGTTATCCTAGCTACCGTCAAAGCTTAGAGCGCATATTTCTTTGGGGCGTTTTAGTTTCAGGGACTTACGGCGTATATCAATACTTAGTCGCGCCCCCATGGGATCGATTTTGGTTAGTTAATTCCAATGCCAGTGCTTTCGGCACCCCAGAGCCTTTGGGGATTCGGGTCTTTAGCATCATGAATTCTCCTGGCCCCTTCGCCACGGTGATGCTGGCAGGCTTGATGTTGCTCTTGAGCGGCAAAGGAAATCTCCGATTTTTTGCCTCTGGGGTTGGCTATTTATCGTTTCTGTTATCTCTGGTACGAGCAGCTTGGCTGGGTTGGGGCGTGGCGATGCTGACCTTTCTGCCATCCCTGAAGCCAAAGCTGCAAATGCGATTGGTTGTGACGATTGTGGTGATGGCGCTTTGCATTATCCCTTTGATCAATCTCGATCCTTTTGCCGATACGATTGGAGCCCGCTTGCAGTCTCTCACAAATACAAAAGGAGATGTCAGCTATGCCCAGCGCAGTGAAGGCTATGCCGAAACCTTGAGTTTGGCGTTTTCCCAGTTTCTCGGTCAGGGTTTGGGGTTTGTGTTGGAGGGCACCAGTTTGGGTAGTAATGACAGCGGCATTTTGAGTATGTTTTTCTCCCTGGGTTGGTTCGGTACGATTCCTTACTTGGGCGGCATTATTTTGCTGCTATTTAGCTTATTTCAGTCTGTTGACATTCGAGCAGATGCCTTTGCCAGTGCGGCTCGTGCCATCAGCTTGGGCGTATTTGCCCAAATCGGTTTGGGAAGTGTGACGCTGGCTCTTTCAGGAGTTGTGTTTTGGGGTTTTGCGGGTATGGCCCTGGCCGCCAGCCAATACCACCGCTACCAAAGGTTAACAGCCCTACAGTCGGGGTAAAAGGTCTAGAGCATGGCGATCGCAGTCACGCTCTTTGTAGTAGTGGATTTTACTTTAGTTTCAGGAGAAATGAATGAAAGATGCTTCAGACTATCCTGCGGCTGCACTCAGTCGAGAATTGCGAGCAACTTCAACCAATCCCTCAGTTCCAGTTTCACCAAGTAAGAAAAAACTAGAAATCATTCAAGCCTGTCGAGGTATTGCAGCGCTATTAGTGGTTCTGTTTCATGTGACTGAACTCAGTCAACAGAAGTTAAATCAAAATTTCTTTTCAGGGCTATTTGCCTTTGGAGGATCGGGAGTTGATTTCTTTTTTGTCCTCAGTGGATTTATTATTTTCTTTGCTCATCGAGCTGATATTGGGCAAAAACAGAAACTCAATACTTTTATTGTCAAACGAGCTATTCGAGTGTATCCCTTATATTGGATGATCACCCTCGCTCTCCTACCGATTTACTTTCTAATTCCCTCATTTGGCAAAGGATATGAGCGCAATTTAGGGGTGATTGTAAAATCACTCTTGTTATATCCCCAAGAGAACTTTCCAGTTTTAATTGTGGGCTGGACCCTCAGTTACGAAATTTTCTTCTACTTTATATTTGGTTTGGCTATTTGGCTGGCACCCAAAGTTTCTCGATTTGTGCTTTGCAGTTGGTTAGGAGGAACTTTGGCATTTTTCTGTCTCAGCATCAGCGATCGCGCCTCATCTACACAACTACCTCTGCTCTTAAACTTCATTTTTAATCCGCACAATTTAGAGTTTGCCTTCGGCTGTTTAGCTGCTTATTGGGTAGTAGGAGAAAAAATAAAACCAGGAATCACAGGCATCGTTTGCTTCATCACAGGAACGTTGTTATTTATCGCCTCAGGATTATGGGATAACTCCAAAATCATAGAACTTCCTGATGTGGTGGCTTATGGATTACCTTCAATGTTAGTTGTATTAGGGGCAGCCTCCATTGATCTCAACCAAGGCTGGAAAATGCCAACTTGGCTGAATGGATTAGGGGATGCTTCTTACTCCATTTATTTAGTGCATTACCCTTGTTTAGCTGCCACATTTAAGGTGGCGATCGCGCTAAATCTAGTGGGTTTGCTAGGAAGTTTTCTCAGCATTAGTGTGTTAGCAGTGATCGCTGTCATCGCTGGCTGGCTGACCTACTTGTATCTTGAAAAACCGTTAATTACCTGGCTACGACGTAAATTAGTGCCGAAGCAATCCGCTTGGGCGAATGCTCAATAAACTCAGTTGCAGCCGCAGTCAAGATGCCCGGAATACAAGTAGGTAAAAGCAAAATCAGATGGTATAGCTACATACACGAATCGGTTTTCATAGGTGACCCGCTTGTCTAGTTCTGAATCAATTCTGGCGTTTCTGAGTATTCCAATCTTATGAAGATTCTCTTCTTAGACCAAAGCGGAAAACCGGGTGGGGCTGAATTGTGCCTGCTGGATATTGCAAAACCCTATCGCGATCGCTGCTTGGTCGCTTTATTCGCTGATGGCCCATTCCGAGATCTTCTAGAACAACATGAGATTCCGGTACAGGTGCTCAACGCTGAGGGGATTCAAGTGCGTAAAGACAGCGGTTGGCGACAAGGCTTCGGTAGTTTGGCGCAACTCTTGCCCCTGATTCGCAAAGTGGTGCAGTTGAGCCGCAACTACGATTTGATCTATGCCAATACTCAAAAAGCACTAGTTGTAGGAGCTTTGGCAGCTTGGATCAGCCGTCGGCCTTTGGTTTATCACCTGCATGATATTCTCTCCCCTGACCATTTCAGCTCCATGAATCGGCGGCTCGCGGTCACTTTGGCAAATCGTTTTGCTTCGTTGGTGATCGCAAACTCAGAGGCAAGCAAAACCGCTTTTATCGTGGCGGGTGGCCGTGCTGAGCTAACTCAGGTGATTTATAACGGCTTTGAACCGCAAACCTATCAGTCTGCTAGCGCCGATGCTGTGCAACTGAAGCAGCAACTGGGCTTGACAGAACAGTTTGTCGTGGGTCACTTTAGTCGGCTTTCACCTTGGAAAGGGCAGCATATCTTGCTGGAAGCTTTAGCTCATTGTCCAGAGGATGTCACAGCTTTATTGGTCGGTGATGCTTTATTTGGAGAGCACGAATATGTCGAACAACTGCATCAGCAAGTCAACGCACTCGGTTTACAGGAACGGGTGCGTTTTTTAGGGTTTCGCTCGGATGTCGTGACTCTGATGAAATTGTGTGATCTGATTGCTCATACTTCCACAGCTCCAGAACCATTTGGTCGCGTGATTGTAGAAGCCATGCTTTGTGGCAAACCTGTGGTTGCTGCCAAATCGGGCGGGGCGATCGAATTAATTACGCCAGAGGTTGATGGTTGGCTGGCCTCTCCTGGGAATCCTCAACAACTGGCAGCTGTGATTAATCTCTGTCGGAACCAACCAGAACGCTCTAGGGCGATCGCTCATCAAGCTCAAATCCAAGCTAGTCAACGTTTTGACCTGTCAACTATCAACCAACAAATCGCTCAACTTTTGGGGCAAACATTAGCACGAGTTCCCCAGGTTTAATCACACCTGAGCCTGTTCTTGATTATTCGCTAGTTGCCAGATATGAAGTTTTCCTTTGTCTACTGCATGAAATGCTACCGTTATCCCTTACTCGCCTTACTAAGCGCTTTACTGATTGCCTGTACCTCTTCTCTCAATCCCTTACAGGCCCAATTGCAACCAGAGCAGGCTCGCAGCGCTGACTCATTCGTGAATTCAATTGGGATTGCCACGCATCTGCGCTATGTTGACACCGCCTATGGCAATTACGACACACTGATCAAGCCCAAACTGCAAGAGTTGGGAGTACGCCATATTCGGGATGGTGGCAAGAATTCTATCTTTTATGACCGACTCAACGATTTAGCCGCATTGGGAATTAAATCAACACTCGTGATGGATGTCAGAGATGGGATTACTCCTGACAATGTTGTCACAGAGGCGATTCAGCCTGTCTTGTCCTCCATTGAAGCGGTAGAAGGCCCGAATGAGTGGGATGTGAATCCTCAAGTGACTTATCAAGATCAAGCCTTTCCCGAAGGGCTGCGGGCCTACCAAGACGAACTGTATGCCGCAGTTAAAGCAGATCCCACGACAGCCGCATTGCCCGTTTTGATGCCTGCTCTAGCCATTCCCTACAACGCTATGCGCGTAGGTACTCTTGCTTCGGCTGATCTAGGCAATATGCACAGCTATGCGGGTGGTAACCTGCCCAGCCAAGATCTAGACATGAAATGGGTGCCTCTGACTCAGATGATCACGGGGCCAGCCAAGCCCATTGTGGCGACGGAATGTGGTTGGCACAATGCCACCAACGATCTCAAAGCATCGCAGCCAGGGATCTCGGAACTTGCAGCGGCTAAGTACGTCCCCAGACTCTATCTGGAGTATTTTAATCGAGGCATCCAGCGATCGTTCCTTTACGAACTAATCAACGAGCATCAGGACACGACCCAAGAACAGAACTTTGGTCTGCTCCGTAACAATGGTTCGCCTAAACCTGCCTTTGACTCCCTTAAGAATTTGATTGCATTGCTGCAAGATCCAGGCCCTGAGTTTGCCCCTCAGGCTTTGAGCTACAGCTTGAGTGGCAATACTGCCGACGTGCATCATACACTGCTGCAAAAACGAGATGGCAGATTTTATTTGATTCTTTGGCACGAAGTACCTAGCTTTGATCTGCAAAGTAAGCTTGATGTTTATGCACCAAAACCAGCAGTCACCGTTAGCATACAAACCCCAATGCGTCAGGCCTCGCTCTATAAACCAGTGAGAGCCGCTGCATCTTTGCAGCAATATCCCAATCCTCAACAACTGGATCTGAGCATTCCTGACCATCCGCTCGTGATTGAGCTAGCCCCAGCCTAAGTGAACTCATAACCCAAGCAACTGGAGGATTTTATGCCTGTAACGCGATCGCAACAACCATCTGTAAGTTTATTTATCCCCAACTTAGCGGGGGGCGGAGCAGAGCGAGCTATGTTGCATTTGGCTCAAGGCTTTGCTGCAAGAGGGCTGAAAACCGATTTAGTGCTGGCTCAGGGAGAAGGTGCTTACCTCGATAAAGTGCCTGCCAATGTCCGCCTGATTAACCTCAAAGCCAAATCTCCGGTCATAGTTTCCAAAACTTGGGCGCTCAGACGCTATTTGCAACAGGAAAAGCCAGATTTCTTGCTCTCAGCACTCGATATCGCTAGTTCCGCAACTTTGGCACAGCGATTGGCAGGGGTACCGACTCGTGTGGTCATGTGTGTGCAGACCAATCTCTCACAACAGTTTCAAGACAGGCATGGAGGTACTGGCAATGTTCGACCTTTTCTGGTGAAGCAGTTTTATCCTTGGGCAGACGCGATCGTGGCTGCCTCCCAAGGAACCGCTAGGGATGTGGCAAAGATGGCAGGGCTACCTGAGGACAAAGTACAGGTGATTTACAATCCAGTGGTGATGCCAGATTTGGCTGAAAAAATCAAAGCGCCGATTGATCATCCCTGGTTTGCAGTTGGGGAACCTCCTGTGGTTTTAGGAGTGGGACGGTTAGTGAAACAGAAAGACTTTCTTACCTTGGTACGCGCTTTTGCTTTGGTGCGGCAGCGGCATCCCGCCCGATTGATGATTTTGGGAGAAGCCGATCCACGCGAAGCTCTAGTAAAGCCTGAATTGGAGGCTTTGATTCAAGAGCTAGGATTGCAAGATGATGTGGCGCTCCCTGGCTTTGTGGAGAACCCCTATGCCTACATGGCACAATCAGCCGTGTTTGTGCTCTCCTCCATCTATGAGGGATTTGGCAATGTGGTAGCGGAAGCCTTAGCCGCAGGTACTTCTGTGGTTTCGACTGACTGCGAAAGCGGCCCAGCAGAGATCTTGGGCAATGGCAAATATGGTCGTTTAGCTCCTGTCGGTGACCCAAATGCTCTGGCCGATGGGATTGTTGCGGCCCTAGAACAACCAACCGCTGCTGAGGTGCTACAGCAGCGGGCCAATGCTTTTACCATGGACAACATCGTGGAGCAATATCTGGATGTGCTGGAGAACCTCAGCCGCCAAGATGCTCTTCAAGCCAGCTAATCTACAAGCTAGCTCAGTTGTTGAACAGAAATGTAATGCGAATTCTCCATATCCTGAACGATGTCCGCGAACTAGGGAACGGCATTATTAATGTGGCGATCGATCTCGCCTGTCTACAAGCCAAGGCTGGGTATGAGGTGGCGGTAGCCTCTGAGGGCGGCGAATACGAAGCCTTACTCACAAACTATGGCGTCACTCATTTCCCCTTGAATCAGCAGCGGCAACTGGGGAATCTCCTCCGGGCCGCTAAAGGTTATCGCGCGATCGCCCAGACGTTCCAACCGGATATCGTTCATGCCCACATGATGACCGGGGTGGTTTTAGCCCGCTGTTTACGGCGATTTGGTCACTATGGGCTAGTTTCTACGGTCCACAACGAGTTCCAGCGCAGCGCCACCTTAATGGGAGTCGCCGATCGCGTGATTGCGGTAAGCCAAGCGGTGGCCGATTCGATGGCACGACGGGGCATTCCTCAAAGAAAGCTGCGAGTGATTCGCAATGGCACTTTGGGCAGTCCTCGTGATCGACCCTCTTCTCTCCCTGAACCGATCTCGCTCCAGCATCCCGCGATCGCGACTGTGGCAGGGATGTATCAGCGCAAAGGCATTACAGAACTAATTGCGGCCTTTGCTCAGATTGCCACAGATTGTCCGGAGGCGCATCTGTATCTGATTGGCGAGGGGCCTGACCGCCAAATGTTTGAGACTCAAGCTGGCGCTACTCCGGTGTCAGAGCGTATCCATTTTCTGGGGTTTCAACCGCAACCCCAAAGATACTTGCAAGCCATAGATATTTTTGTCTTAGCTTCTCATCAAGAACCGTTTGGTTTGGTGTTGTCAGAGGCGCGGGAGGCAGGCTGCGCCATCATCGCCAGCAATGTGGATGGAATTCCCGAAGCATTAGATCAAGGAGCCGCAGGTTTATTAGTTCCTCCTAAAGATAGAGCGGCGATCGCAGCAGCTTTATTAGAATTGCTTCAATCTCCTGAGCAGTTGCAGGTCTGGAAGGAGCGGGCTCAACGTAACTTAGGTTGGTTGAGTGTATCTCGTGTGCAGCAGGAAACCCTGGCACTCTACCAAGAGTTGATTGCCGATCGCGATCGCTCTAAATCTTCTGCCCATGTTGGGCTATAACCCTCGCTATTCCCGAAATCGAATTAAGATACTGCCTTAGAATCGGGTCTTCACCTCCACTAGACCTCTCTTTATAGAGGATATGGGGAAGCTTTGTGCATTTATCTTCAAAGCCTTTGGCTCTGACTTCAGTTCATTTAGCACTTCAGGATAACTCATGAGTTCTCAGTTTCCTCTCGTTTCGGTGATTATCCCTGCTTACAATACTGAACTTTATATCGGCCCAGCTTTGGAATCTGTGCTGTCACAAACGTATCAAAATATTGAAGTTTTGGTCGTAGATGATGGTTCAAAAGATCGGACTGCCGAAATTGTCGAATCCTTTGTGCAGAAAGATCCGCGTGTGCAGCTATTTAGGCAAAAAAATGCTGGCGTGGCAGCGGCTCGAAACCTAGCGATCGCCCATGCTCAGGGAGAATACATTGCTCCCATCGATGCCGATGATATTTGGTATCCCCAAAAGCTAGAAAAACAAGTGCAATGTATGTTGCGATCGGGGCCTGAAGTAGGTCTGGTTTATACCTGGTCGGTGCATATTGATGAATCAGGATCAATCATTGGTGAATATAAGCATAATCGGGCTTACAAACCAGAAGGAGATATTTATCCCATCTTGGTTTATTTTAACTTTTTAGACAACGCTAGCAATACTCTAATTCGTCGCACTTGTATTGAGCGAGTGGGAGGATTCAACCCAGAATTACGAGCGCAAAATGCTCAAGGTTGTGAAGATTGGGAACTGTATTTACGCATTGCTGATGCTTATGAATTTCGCGTGGTACCTGAGTTTTTAGTGGGCTATCGTCAGTTACTGGGTAGCATGGCTAGCAACTCGAAAGCAATGGCTAAGTCCTATCAGTTAGTTATGGTGGAAGTGCAAGCTCGCCATCCAGAAATCCCAAAAACTATTTATCGCTGGTCTAGAGGTTGTTTCTATCACTATTTAATGGGCAAAAGCTATCAATCCGGAACACACTGGAGCACTTTGCAATGGCTTTATCTCACCCTCAAAGATGATCCTAGCTTGCTGCTACGCCCCGGTTTATATCCAATGATTTTAACTTGCTTATTAAAAATTGCCACCAAGCCTATCACCTCTTTAATTTGGTCTGACCACCGCTCCTGGGTAGAATTTAGACAGCGCTTTAGGCTGAAGCCCCCCTCCTTAACCATTGAAGAAGTCAACGATCAGGAAAAACAGCGTTCTCGTCGGATTTTGAAGCCTTATGATTGGGTACTTCTATGGCGCTGGGAAAAAGCGATGAAAATCTGTCATCAGCTTACTTCTACTAAATCAAACAATCCGCAAAAATTGCTGATTTTGCATTAGCTATTTAGCAAAATAGGAATTCATGAAAGAAGCAAAAGCAATCAAAAAACTGTGGCCTTTATTGAGGTTATATCCTTGAGCAATTCCAGTCATCATAGCTTTGGGAATTTTAGCTTCTCTCTCGGAAGGGTTAGGAATCAGTTTATTTATTCCTTTACTACAAAGTTTTGATTCTAGTACGGCTCAGGCTGCTCAAAGTAATGCATTAATTGCTTTTTTTGATCGAATTTTTGTTCAAATTCCTGCTCAAAATCGTTTACCCATTACTGCTGGCTTCATTTTCGGTAGCGTTTTACTCAAAAATGCTTTGTTATACGGTAATACCCTACTGTTTTCCTGGCTGAATTGGCAAATTAGCTATCGATTACGTTCTGGAATTTTTAAGCAGTTACTCACTGTTGGCTATAGCTTTTTAGAACGTTATCCATCGGGTAAGTTTCTTAGTACTTTAGACAACGAAACATGGCGAACGAGTCAAGCCCTATCAGTGCTAGTTGGCCTGATTATTAGTAGCTGCACAGTGGTTGTGTTCGCAATTTTGCTGCTGCTAATTTCGTGGAAGCTTACGCTTTCGGTAGCAGCGGTCATGCTACTGATTTCTAGCATGATTCAATTCATGACTCGTCGGGTCAAACAGTTGGGCAAGCAAGCCGAAAAAGCAAATGCCGTCTTTGTGCAACGGGTTTGGGAAGGATTGCTAGGGATGCGGGTGATTCGGGAGTTTGGTCGCGAATCTGATGAACAGGCGCGATTTGATCAAGCCTCTCAGCAAGTTTGCCACTCCTTTATGGAACTCGATCGCATCTCTGGGGCAGTGTATCCCCTCTCCGAAGTTCTCTCTACGGGATTGCTGGCTGGCATCCTGGTGATCGCTTTGCAGCAACAAGTGAATCTGCCCACCTTGCTGACCTTTGTGTTTATGCTCTATCGGCTGCAACCCTAGGTGCGGCATGTAGATGGAGCGCGAGTTAATTTGATGTCGCTCACTACTGCGATCGATGATGTCATGTCCCTGCTCGATCGCAGTGATAAACCGTATATCCGCTTTGGCAAAACTCGTTTTACAGGATTGCAACAGGCGATCGCGTTTCGAGCCGTAGATTTTTGTTATGGCGCGGGTGAAAAGACAGCACTGCAAAATATTTCTATCTGTATTCCCAAAGGCAAAATTACGGCGATCGTAGGGCCTTCGGGAGCGGGTAAATCCACTCTGATCAGTTTGATTTGTCGCTTCTATGACCCGACTAGTGGCGAAATTGAGATCGACGGTCAGCCTTTGCCACAGCTCAATCTAGCCGACTAGCGCGATCGCATTGCCGTTGTAAGTCAGAGCGTGCATATTTTTAGCACCACAATTTACGAGAACATTGCCTATGGTCGGCCTGGAGCTACGGAAGCGGAAGTGATCGCTGTTGTGAAACAAGCCAATGCCCATGACTTTATTAGCCAGCTCCCGCAGGGATATCAGACCCAAGTGGGTGATCAGGGAGTGCGGTTGTCGGGAGGACAAAGACAACGCCTCGCCTTAGCCCGCGCGATTATTCGCAACCCTGAAATCTTGATTCTGGATGAAGCGACCAATGCCTTAGACAGTACCTCCGAGCATCTCATCCAGGAAGCCATCAATGCTCTCAGCCAGCGTTGCACCTTGATTGTGATTGCCCATCGCCTGTCTACAATTGAGCAAGCGGATCAGATTATTGTGATCGAAGATGGACAAGTGACGGAGCAGGGAACGATGGCAGAATTGCTCAAGCGCGATCGCCTGTTCGCTAAGTTGTATCGTCTGCAATATCGCAATGCTCAGTTTTGAGAATGCCTGCAAGCTAAACCTTAGTTTTAGTAAGGGTCAGTATCCGATTCACGCCGCTGAGAATGGCTAACAAAGATGCGGTGACGATATTGGGGTGAATACCAACGCCATGCAACGAACCGGAGATGCGATCGCTGGTGACTTCTACATAGGCGATCGCCGCCGCATCACTGCCTTGGTTGAGGGAGTGCTCTTCGTAATGATCAACTCGGATGTCTAGGTTCAAGGCTTGCAAGAAAGCATCAATCGGGCCATTGCCTGTTCCTTGCAGCGTTACGGGTTGGCCCTCTATCTCCAGTGTCACGCTGATCAACTGCTGTGAATCCACTTCTGTGAGGTGATGAGAGAGGTATTTGCAGGATGAGACTGCTTGTAAATATTCTTGCTCAAACAGTTTCCAGAGGTCTGCTGCGGCCATCTCCTGACCGTGGGTATCGACAGCTTGCTGCACAATGCGACTGAACTCGATCTGTAAGCGCCGAGATAACACTAAGTTGTAGTCGCGCTCCAGCAAAAATGCGATACCACCTTTCCCCGACTGACTATTGACCCGAATCACAGATTCGTAAGTGCGTCCAACATCAGCAGGATCAAGAGGGAGATATGGCACTTCCCAAATGTCATCTGGTGATTGGGCGGCGAATCCTTTTTTGATCGCATCCTGATGAGATCCGGAGAAGGCAGTGAAGACGAGATCGCCCACATAGGGATGGCGGGGATGGATCGGAAGTTGCGTACAGTCTTCTACTAATCTGGCGACTTGATTAATCTGGGAGAAATCTAAACTTGGGTCAACGCCTTGGGTGTAGAGATTAAGCGCCAATGTGACCAAATCTACATTGCCTGTGCGCTCGCCATTGCCAAATAGACAGCCTTCCACGCGATCGGCCCCTGCCATTTGAGCCAGTTCTGCTGCCGCGATCGCACAGCCTCGGTCATTGTGAGGATGCACACTCAAAATCACGCTGTCTCGCCTGGTGAGATGACGATGCATCCACTCCACTTGGTCGGCAAAGATATTGGGAGTTGCGACTTCCACCGTAGCAGGGAGATTGATGATAGCTTTGCGTTCAGGCGTGGGTTGCCAAACTTCTAGCACCGCATTACAGATCTCCTTGGCAAAGTCTAACTCTGTCGAGGTAAAGACTTCCGGCGAATATTGAAATTGCCAATCGGTGTTGAGTTGCTTGGCAGCGAGGTCGTTGAACAGTTGGGCAGCGGTGACTGCGAGGTCGATGGTACCGGGGCGATCCAACCCAAACACAACGCGGCGAAAAACTGGAGCGGTGGCGTTGTAGAGATGCACGATCGCTTGTTTAGCACCTTGTAGAGCCTCAAAAGTGCGACGAATTAAGGCTTCGCGGGCAGGGGTCAAAACTTGAATTGTGACATTATCGGGAATCAAGTCTTGCTCAATCAGGTGGCGGACAAAATCGAAGTCAGTTTGTGAAGCGGAGGGAAACGCGACTTCGATTTCTTTGAAGCCAATCTGCACTAGCAAATTGAATATCTGTAATTTTTGCTCTCCGTTCATCGGCTCGATTAGCGCTTGATTACCATCGCGCAAGTCGGTGCTGAGCCAGATAGGAGGTTGGGTGATGATGTGGTCAGGCCAAGTGCGATCGCGCAAGGCGACTGGGGGAAAGGAGCGGTATTTGTTAGCAGGCTGCTTCAACATGATCGACAAATCCTTAATTTCTGAGGTGGATGAGGTGTTGTGGCGATGGTAATTAAAAGCTTGGGGTTGTCAGATTGCAATGTAGGTTGCCACTCAGTCCGAGCCTGACAACCCACCCACAGTCGCAGTAATGCCTTTAATGTTTGTTGCAGTCGCATGAGAGAGCTCCGGTGAAGTTAAGACAGTGGATAGCTAAATGTTCTAAAACTCTAAAACAAAGCCTTGGGGGCCCTCGCCCCCAAACCCCCGCTGAGGGACGGCTGCGTCCCCCAGACCCCCTCCAGAAGGGGGTTAAATTTGAAAAAAACTAAATTAAGCTCAAAAATTATTTGCGCGCCAAGCGCAGCAGCAATCCCAGCCCTAGGAGTAGGGTAGAGGGATGGCGTAGCGATCGCTGCTGGGTACGCATAAGACAAAGTTGGTATGACTTCTTGTATCGTAATGGCAAGCGATCGCTAGGTCAAGGGAGACTCAGGATAGAAATGTCTACAGCCCCAGCAATCTAAAGAGGCCAAAGAAGCCGCTCAGGGGTGAAAGAACATCTCCAACAGTATCTGAGATGCCTGCGAGAGAAGATCTGCCAATGATCACTGTGTCGTTATTTCGTAGGGGCGGGTTATTCTGTGCACTCAAGCCTTGAGCAAGGTTAACCTCAATCACTCGCTGCGATACAGTGCCATCAGGGTTGAGACGAATGAGAGTCACAGCACTTTGCTTAGCGCGGCGCTTATTAAAGCCACCTGCGGCCAACACTGCCTGATTCAACGGCGTATTGGGTGGTACTTCCACGGCCCCTGGTTTGACAACTTCACCCACAATGTTGACTGTGATCTTATCCGGGGAGAAGCTGGCGGCAGCTAATTCTGTAGCTTCTTGAGCGCTGAGAGTAGTAGCAGTGGGAATGACAATCGTGTCGCCATCTTGCAAAGGAAGATCCTGACGTAGGTCGCCTCCTGCTAGAAGTTGCCAGAAGTCAATTTTGGTAACTTGGGCAGGTCCTGAATTAGTCCGACGACGCAGTTCAATGTTACGGATATCTGCCGTTTGGGTAATGCCCCCTGCTACCTGGATCGCCTTCGTAATAGTGGGAATCTTTTCTTGGCTGTTGGTGTTGATGCCAGTCTCATTATCGGTTGCACCACTAATGATATAAGGACCCGGACGCTGCACTTGACCCACAATGGCAACTTTGAGGGGACGGGTTTCAGTGGTGGAGAAACTAGCAGCGGCTAACTGAGATGCCTCATCTAAATTGATGCTTTCAGAGGCAGGAATGAAAATACTATCGCCATCCCGCAAGGCAACATCCTGATTGACATCGCCTGTTTTTAGGAGTTGCCACAGATCGACATTGAGCATAGCAGCCCCAGTACTACCGGGTTTAGCTCGGCGAATTTGCACTCGACGCACATCCGCAGCTTGAGTAATGCCACCTGCAAGTTCAATCATTCTTGTGACTGAGGTTGCGCCAATATCGGTAGCTGAAGCGTCTGGCTTGGTGGTGTAGGAACCAGGACGATTTACTTCACCCGCGATCGCAACTTTGATCGGGCGAGCAGCCAACAAACTAATTGTGACTAGGGGCTGTCTTAAATAAGGCGCAAATCTAGCTCCAATGCTATTAGAAGCTTGCTTCAAGGTTTGGCCTTGCACGGAGACAGCCCCAACTTGAGGCAAGTTTACAGTACCGCTCGGCAAGACAATAAACTCACCGCTGTACTCTGGTACTTCAAAGAAATCGACTCGAATGCGATCGCCCGCTCCCAGAATGTATCCGGCGTCTCCTGTGGTTTCTGCACTAGGCTGTAGATTGGGAACAGCCTGGGTAAACTGCGCCATCCCAGGGGCAGGTAGGGTAATCAATCCGACCAGCACCAATAACACCAATTGTTTTGCAGTTCCAATCTGCCGCTGAAAGCCTTTTGGCGGCTGAGTTCGGCCCAATGCCGTTTGCAGATACCACCGAGTTAGGAAATTTAAGCTTGGGCGATTCATTAACATCTCCACAAATGACTCACTCAGAGTTGGGCTCACTACCGAAGTAGGTGAGGAGGATTAAGGTGAAAACAATCTAGCGAGACTGTTCACTTTAATGGCATCGGCTTATTTACCAACACTTGTAGATGCTGTAATTAACATCAAGCTTGCCCATTAAGAACCATCATCCTGACGAATAAGTAGTGGCTTTAATCGAGCATACGCATAGCTCTCAAGCCCCCTTAGATTTGAAGGATATCAGGTTCTAAAGTTCCCTAAATGCAGAAATTGGCGATTTTACGATAGCTTCAAAAAGCCTAAATCCCTGAAGTAGAATAATAAGTTGATTCAATCTTTCCTGTAAAATTGCTGGAAAAATATACAAAATAAAGTAACTAATTTAACATTTCTACTCCAGCAAGCACTGAGCCTTCCAAGCCGACTCTAGGAAGGACGACACTCGCAGGTTAGAGCTTTAGTTAGCTGAATTAGTCCTATAGATGGGTGGCTATAGCTGTTAATTTTACTTAGATTCAGGTATAGGCTTTCATCTACAGATCATGGATGACTTTAAGGTTGATATAGTACTGTTTCTCATTCGCAGTGGCTTCGAGTTTGGCGAAGACTTCTCAATGGATGCGAATGGTGATTTGATCATCGGCAATCCAGATACCTTTTCCGCTTTGACAGAGTTGTTGGACTCCCTAAAGGATTAAGTGAAGGATCTAGACGTTGGAGCAAACAAGTGAGACGGTGAAGCGGTTCTCTCAGAGGGACGTGATCACGTTGCAATAAGGTGATCTAGATTTGATGACACTGCGCGATCGCCCCATGCTACGCCAAAAGAATCACATTTTCGTCAAGGGCAGTGCCTAACGAGAACCTGCGGGAGTGCGGCGTCCAGGAATCGTTCTTGTTTTGGGCATGGCAGCGTAGAAGGACATAGTAACGGGAGTCTGGGGCGCAGCGTTGGGTTCAGATTCGGGTGTAAGTGGCTCTAAGTTGGATGCTGTGGTGGACTTGAGCCAAGGGAAAAGGTTGAGAACGGTTTGCTTGAAGTTCATAAGATTTACCTCGCTGATGCACGTTGAACTGGTGAAGTTCTATAGCTTGAGTAAATCCTGCTTATGACAATCAGAGAGTGGTGGCTAATCCAGAACCTCAATTGGCTGGGATTGGCACAGCGATCGCAACGGTAATCCTAGGGTTGAACCCCGGCTGGATTGTGACAGTTGGCAGATTGGTGGGCTTGCTGCTGGCATCTGATGAATCCGAACCTTGGGGGAAGACCCCCAAACCCCCTTCTGGGGACGGCCCGCTTCCCCCAGACCCCCTCCGAAGGGGTTGATGGTTGGTGTTTTAAGGGTTATGTAGTGATTTTGAGGAGTTGATTGCCTCTTTTTTGGAATTCGTAGTTAACGGGTTGGATTTCTGGCTGATAGCCTTGTTGCTGAAAGTGATCCATTACAGGTTGGAGGTGAGGGGAGGTTGCGCCGGAGATGTCTAAAATTGGGAAGATGCGCGCTTCGGGAGCGACTCGTAAAAGTTCTGCGATCGCCTGGATGTGAAACTCGGTTGAGAGCTGATTAGAGTAGGTAAATAACAGGTCAGCACCCCGCTCTAAAGAACGGGGCTTCATGCCTCGACTTTAGATAGCTGACCAGTCTGAGCCTTCACTGGCTACGTTTCAAGGGTCATGACACCTACAGATGCTTTCCAGTTTGTAGCTCTGT
>JAHHIL010000037.1 GCA_019358975.1 Trichocoleus desertorum ATA4-8-CV12 | reverse complement strand
CGAAATTTGGGCAAGGGGTTTGGAACGAACCTCTTTAGTCGTCGATGGGTCTAGCTCTACTTCCTGCGGAAGCATGAAGCAACTAGCCCAAGCGAAGCGACAGAAACTCCGGGCTCAACGAAGTAGCACGGAGTAGTTCATGCTGAGTAATTCCTCCTACCCCTTGCTATCAGTCCCTAAGTGGCGATAAAATTGTAGACCGTGTCGAATTAAAGCCAGTCCATGCCAAAACTGAAGACTCGTAAAGCTGCTGCTAAGCGTTTTAGAGCCAGCGGCAGTGGTAAAATCTTGCGCCGCAAAGCCTTTAAAAACCACTTGCTAGAGCACAAAAGTGCCAAGCGTAGAAACCAGCTATCCCAAGTAGCGGTTGTACACGAAAGAGACGAAGAAAACGTGCGGTTGATGCTCCCTTATCTATAAAAGTTACTAGGATCACAAATCAATGACACGAGTAAAGCGCGGTAATGTAGCCCGAAAGCGCCGCAAAAAAATTCTAAAGCTAGCGAAAGGTTTCCGGGGGTCTCACTCCACTCTCTTCCGTACTGCTAACCAACAGGTAATGAAGGCGTTGCGTAATGCCTACCGCGATCGCCGGAAGCGGAAGAGAGACTTCCGCCGCCTGTGGATTGCCCGGATTAACGCCGCTGCTCGTCAGCACGGTATGAGCTACAGTCAGCTAATTGGCAATCTCAAGAAGGCTGACATCCAGCTCAATCGTAAAATGCTGGCACAACTGGCAGTTCTAGATCCCGCTGGTTTCGGCAAGGTTCTAGAGTTGGCGGGTCAAGCAAAGTCAGCCTAAGTGCAAAACTAGGTAAGGCAGCATCAAATGTGTTTGAGCAGCTGAAGTTTTTCAGCAAAGTTTCTAGTCTTTGTTTGGTAATTGGGCTGAGTTTAGCAGGTCAATCAGGTAGCGCTGAAACGCTGAAGTCAATTCAGCAACGGGGCTACCTGATTGTTGCTGTCAAAGAAAACCTATATCCGCTGGCATTTAAAGACTCAGCGGAGCAACTGCAAGGGTTTGAAATTGAAGTAGCCCGCCGCTTAGCTCAAGAGCTACTAGGCAAAGCAGATGCCGTTCGACTCCAGCCAGTTTCTAACCAAAACCGCCTTCCAACCGTTTTGTCAGGTCAGGTAGACTTAGCGATCGCGAGAGTGACCGCAACGGAGCCAAGGTCTCGCTTAGTAAGCTTTAGCCTGCCTTATTACTTAGATGGCACAGCCCTAGTCTCTAAAGCAACAACAGTCGAGCGGCTGGCTGACTTATACAACCGCCCAGTCGCAGCCCTCCAGGGTTCCAGTACCATCGCTACCCTGCGCTATTTAGTTCCTGGCGCTAAGTTAGTAGGGGTAACCTCTTATGAGGCGGCATACTCGCTCTTGGAATCGGGTGAGGCAGTTGCTTTTGCTGCAGATGCAAGTGTTTTGAGTGGTTGGGTGCGGGAGTATCCTCAATATCGTCTGCTGCCCACTTTGTTATCTACGGAGCCTTTGTGTGTCGTGCTACCGAAGGGGGTGCAGTATGATGATTTGCGGCGTCAAGTCAATAGTGCGATCGCTCGTTGGCATTCTGATGGTTGGCTGCAAGAACGAGCTGCCTATTGGGGTCTGCCGTGGGCTAACTTAATGAAAGGTGGGGATAGAACCCCAATAGAAAGGTTGGGTCCCTTACCAGGGAAAGTTGACTAAAACCAGATCTGCTTAGCAGTGCTCACATATAACAAATATGGATAACTTACTTCCCGTTGTCTATTTGTCAATCTTGCTAATTTTACTGGCAAGCGCAGGCTGGGCGATTTTTCGTCAAGTGCTTAAAACTCGCAAGATTGAAACTTCTATTTCGCGCTTGCAGAACAAACTAAATAAAGAAAAAGGCACAGCTGAGGAATACTACGAGCTTGGCAGCATTTACTTAGAGAAAAAGTTGTTTTCTCAAGCGGTAATACAACTGCAAAAAGCGCTCAAATCGCCCGATTTAGAAGGCGAGGAAAATACAGCCCTCATTTACAACGCCTTGGGTTATGCTTACTTCGCCCAAGAGCAGTATGACTTATCGATTCGTCACTACAAAGAAGCGCTAAAACTTAGCCCCAATTACGTGACGGCGTTGAATAACATTGGGCATGCCTATGAGCGTAAGCAACTCATGGCTCAAGCTCTAGAGTCCTATGAAGCAGTCCTCCAGTTGGAGCCTCAAAGCGTAACGGCTCAGCGTCGAGCTGATGCTTTGAGGAAACGCTTAATTCCAACAGCCGCGAGTGCAGAAAATGAAGGCTGACAGAGAACTTAATCCCTAATGTCAAACTCAAAGCGATCGCCCTGGCTGGAAAATTAGCTGGGGCGATCGCTGTTTTGGTAGATTAGGTTTAATCCTGGAGTGGAGTTGCTGAGGTGATTACCCACCCCCACAACTGAACCCCATCAGCTGAACCAGAATCTTAGAAGGTAAAGGTGGTTCGGAGAGCACCAATCCCCACTGTGTCGCTCTCAGGTGCATTACCTGGATTGAAGAGCACCATGAAGCCTGGAGTAAGCGTGATATTGTCGGAGATGCGGTACCGATAGAACACTTCTAAGTGAGTCGTGGTGCCGGGTTGTTCTCCCTCGGTTCCTAAGCCGCCCGCCAGCAAGTTAGGAATATTCTGGCCCGCTGGTAAATCGCTTTCGGTGATTTTAGGCGGTTGCCCTACATAAATTCCGCCTAGGTTGCCTTCGCCGAATAAATCGGGGAAATTGAGGAAAGCCATCCAGTTGGTGGTTTCTACATTACCATCGCGATTAGGAATCCGGGAATTGGTAAAGCCACCCCAGCCTCCCACTGTAATCCCAGGGGTAGCACGCCAAGCCACGGTAGCCCCGAAAGCATCAGTTTTGAGACCAGAGCCAATGGTAACTTGGTCATCCCCTACTCCCAAACCTAAGCTACCTGCAAAGCCAGATCCAGAAGGATTATAGGAGTTGAGGTAGTGCAGGGCTAGATCAATCGTGTCAGTAGGAGACGCAGTTAATTGAACCCCAGTAGTAGTGGCGCTACGGCGACTCCCAAACAAGCCAGCATCATTAGGGTCAGCAGGATCACTTGCAGAGTAAACGCCCTGCAAGCTGAGCCGAGAAGCGATTTGCCAGTCAAAACCAGCTCCACCTGTGCCGTTTCCAATACTAATAATGGGGTTCCGCTGGGCAAACGCTGAGATTGGACCTTGTCCAGAACTTTCAACTCGGTTAGCTCCCCGGAAGACGTTGACCGCATTAACGCCGACAGGCCCCGCTACCACCGCAAAGTTGTTACCAATCAAATGCCGAAAAGTGAGGTCACTGAGGACGAATTGATTGTCGGTGTCTAGTTCATAACCCAACTTGGTGTCGTTGCTGAGGCGAGGCGCAGTACTGCCATTGCCAGCCGCCAGCCCAGTCAGCAGGATGCTGCGATTGCTCAGTTGAGTGAACAAGCTTAACTGGACATTGTTAATGAGGTTGATGTTGGTTGCTGGGTCTTTAGTATCTTTGACGCCATCGACTGGGAAAAAGTCAGCCGTGTTTTCAGTGCGGCCTTGAACTCCAAAGATCGCTTGACCAAATAACTTGGTCGTAGTGGAAAACTGGTTTGCTTCAAGTTCAGCGGTGCGGGCTTCTAAAGCATCGGTTCGGCCTCTGAGGGTAGCAAGTTCGGCAGAGAATTCTTCCTGCAATCGCTGTAAGGTAGCTAAATCTTCTTTTTGTACCAGTTCGTCAGTGCCCGCAGTAATGAGTTCGTTGATGCGGTCGAGGCAAGAATTGACACCAGCGGCGAATTCGTAACGAGTTAAGGCTCTGTTGCCTCGGTAGGTGCCATCTGGGTAACCCGCAATACAGCCGTATCGTTCTACCAAAGATTGCAATGATTGGAAGGCCCAATCGGTGGGTTGCACGTCAGACAGTTGGGATACTGAGGTCACTTGAGCCATGCCATTGCTGGCTTCTTCTGGAGCCTCGGGGTCTAGAGTTGCAACATTGATCAGGTCTTGGCTGCTATCTACATCTGAGCTTAGCGCTTGAGCTTGTAGAGTCTCATCCGCGATCGCTAGAGGCGCAGAGGTAGTCGTGGCTGCATCCGCAGATGTCATATCGGTGCCATCGCTGGTAGCTGCTACGGCAGGAGATAAACTCGCTGTCAACAATCCTAAGACCGTACAGACTAGGGCTAAAGAGACGTTTTTTTCTAAGCCCATTGGGGATTTCATCGTTTTATTCACTCCTTCGAACACCATAAGTGACCAAGCTCTATGCTTCATCGTTACTGCTTGTAGAGACTTAGACACACCGCTGTATAAATTTAGTTGCCGCCATCGCCCATTTACGCAGAAGGCTGCTTCACTCAGTGACGGCTGAGTTTTCAGAAAGTTCACCTCTAACCATTTGGAGCATTCCCATCTTCTAGCAAGAATCACACATCAGCGAGAGATGAGACGAACCGGAGCCAAGTAGTTCAAAAACTGGGCAAGAGCGATACCTGCTCAATTTGGGTGGATCAAGATCAAACAGTCCTTTGCAACACTTCTGCTGGTCTTAGCACCCCAAATATTTTTATCTCTTAGTAATTATCAGTCATGACGTTGACGCTCAGGCAACCTTGTCCACAAAGGATGGGTAAAATTCATCAAGTTTAAGCTTAATTTTATCTAGTGGTCGAATAATTGAGGTCATTCAGGGCTAGAGCAAGGCGATCGCTAAGCGCACTGCTTCTCCCACAGAAGACAGCCGAGCGGATTCGTCAGCTGTTTGATCCCAATGCTTTAAGTGTTCTAGAAACGCTTTATTTTGTTGAGCCCGTTTAACAATGACTTGGCTAATCAGCTTTTTTTGAATTTCTTCTGTAGAAATTCCTTGCTGTCTCAAGTAGTTTAGTAAATGCTCGACACTGCCGACAAACTGATCGGGTGCTTGAGAGTGCAAAATATGCTGAATTTGGCGCACTATTTCTTGATACAGACGCAAGCGCTTGTCTCTATCGGTTGCAGTTGTCGTCGGCGATCGCTGAGCGGGGGGTGGAGAAGATACAGCAGCCTCTAAAGTACCCATCCGAGGCGAGATTCCTAATAACCCCAAAACTTCAGAACGGCGAGACAGCACCCGTGGCAACAGCTCAGGGTAAAGTTGCAAGATTCGCTGAGCTAGGATTTTGCCGTTAACCGGGCGATCGCTGGTGAGTTTTAGTAGATACCCGTTGTCCGACAGGCCATAGGACTTAAGAGTTAAATGCACATCAAGGCACTCCATCTCTACTTGAGCCAAGGTAAAGACTAAAGCTTCCCAATGAGGAGGTTCTTGCCAAACCACTTCGACCCCAGCATCATCGCCCTGATACTGCCGAGCTAACTCCCCTGGTTCAAAATCACGGGCCGCAGGATAACGTTCGGTTGGGCTTTTGGTGGTGTAGTTAAACTGAGTGAACACATAACGACACTCAACCTTAGCCAGGTCTGAGTCTTCGAGATGCCAGTTATAGATGCAGCACCCAGTGAGTTGAGCCCCATCTAAATTAGCCCGAATCAGATGACTCTCTAATAAGTAGGCATCGCTTAAATCTGCTTCACTTAGGGTCGCTTCATTTAAGTAGGCTCCACTAAGATCCGCACGACGCAGATCCGCACCCCGTAAATTTGCTTCCGTTAAATCAGCTTGCAGAAGATAAACCTCCTGTAGGGTAGCCCGCAGTAGATAGGTTTTCTTGCAACTGGTTTTGAGCAGATAAGCACCGCTGAGGTTGGCCCGACTGAGGTCAGCATTATTCAGCACAGCTTCACTCAAGTCAGCTCCAATGAGCGTGACGCGGTGCATATCTGCTTGGCTCAAATCTGCTTGACGCAAGTAAGCGCCACTGAGATTAGCTTCGATTAAATTCGTACCGACTAATTTGGCTTCTCGCAGATTCGCTTCTTCGAGATGTGCTTCTCGGAGGTTGGCTTGGCTCAAGTTGGCACTAATTAAACTGGCCCGCCGCAGGTTGGCTTCCATCAATTCGGCTCCCACAAACTGGGTGCCATTCAACTTCGCTTTTTCCAGATTGATTTGATCGAGCTTGGCTCGGCTCAGGTCAGCGCCACTCAAATCTCCTTCTGGCAAAGTTGCCCAATTCAGGTCAGCGTCTTGAAGTTGAGCTAGACGCAGGTCAGCTTTGGCTAGATTAGCTCCATTCAACACTGCGCCTACTAAGGTAGCGCTGCTTAAGGCGGTACTCCTGAGATCAGCTCGACGCAAACAAGCCCCGGTCAAGTTAGCTCGGTTGAGCAAGGCCCAACTCAGGTTCGTACCCGTCAGATTAGCCCCGGTTAAATCTGCGTCTTGGAGATTAATGCCACTCAGCGTAGCCCCACTCAAGTCAACGTGGGCAAAGTCACGCTCTCCTTGTTGATATCGAAGGATCAAGTCCTGTACTTGCATGTACTTGCGCCAACTTTCAATCCATCATTGCAGAGTGGGAAGCAGACCAAAATCACCTTGGCATATTTAGTTACGGCAGCCAACGGGGATGGAGCCCAGCGAGGGGCAGCTGTTCTGGTTGCATTTGAACTGGAGCCTCGGTGGTTCCTGGAGGAGTAACGGGCAATAACCACAACCGACTTGTGGCGATCGCCTTCCCATCATTCGTGCGGAGAGCATTAGTCGCCGATCCGTCTTCCTTAGCAGCAATTGTTTGATCGAACAGGAAACCTAAACCATCGGGGGATAAGTTCATTTTGATATCCCGTTGACCATCTGGTAAACGCAATAAAGGCTTAGCTTCCGCAGTGCTTAAGTTAATTGCAACCAAAAAAGGGCGTTCTCGGTAGTCGTTACCTGGGATTAATTCTGTCAGTAGGCAATAGAGAACTTGCTTAGTCGGATCAAATTGAGCGCTCAAAATCGAGCCTTCCGTTTTCAGCAACTCTTTTTGCACACCTTGGTTGGTCACCAAGAACAATGATTTCGTGTAGTTGGTATTGAACTTCACCATTGCCGCCGCAGAACCGTCTTGGGCAAAGCTGAGGACCATGCCAAATTTGGGTAAGAAATCTAAGGGGTCAGCTTGGGGTTGTAAGGGTAAGAGGGCTAGTCCTTGTCCTTGGGCAAAGGCCAAAGCACTACTGTCGGGCGTGATTAAGAAATCGCCACCAGGTTGCGTTTGTATCGGTTGGGGAGCTGCTCCTTCTTTGAGGAGCCAGAGGCCGAAGTCTCCAGGGTTGCGTTGATTCACCCGTTGAACCACGATTGTTTGTCCATCGGCTGAGAGGTCAAACTTGAGGTTTTGATACTCTTTGCTATCGAGAACGAGCTTGAGTTGACCCGCTTTTTCCGGCTCTGGCGTGGGTTGGTCGGGGGAGGCAAAGTGCAAGCCAGTCGTGACGCTATACAGTTTTTGATCTAAGGCACCCTGACGATTTGCTTTCCGCTCAGTCGCCGCAAATAAAATTCGATCGCCTGCTGGGTAAGGCTTGAAGTCCATCACCATCAGATTTTTTGAGGTCAGAACCCGCTTTTGCTGCTGGGTCAGGTTGTAGAGAATCAGCCGTCCTTCCTCTTCTCCTTCTACTCCGATATAGGCAAAGGCGCGATCGCGGGTCCGAAACTGGCTGAGAAACGGCTGGATTACAGCTCGATTTTTACCTTCTGCGGTAAAACGATCTTGAGCATCCTGTAATTGGATCTGGTACTTGGTGCCGTAAGGAGCTGGCATCGTTAAGGTATAAGCCATCCGGCGACCCGCCCAACTAAATTTGCCAGGTAGAGGAGGCTCTAGTCTCAGGTTCTCTTCTACACTAGCTTGCTCCATCGGACGACTAAAAGTGAAGATAAAAGCGGTATCCGCCGCCCCAATCTGCTTGTTTTCCCAGTTGAAGTCCCGGATTCTAGGAGCGGAATGATCGCCATTCCAAAGTAATAAGCTAATTAAAACTGCCAACACCAACATCAACCCAATCGCCACGCGATCAAGGGGTTGGAGAAATGACTTGGAGGGGGTGGGGTTCGCCTTCTGCATAAAAGCTCGTTGCTAAAATGTAGCGATCGCGTCGATAGTGGGGCAGTGATTCGTGGATTACACTTTAACACCCTTGGGAGCTGACATCTTTTTGGTGCGAGAGTTACTAGATGTCACGTTATGCACCCACATTTTACAGGTCGTGAACTGCCATCAGTTTCAGGCAGCAGGAATTGAGGTGGCGACAGTAAACGCTCAAATTCGTAGCAATGATTTGTTATCTCTAGATAGTCCGGACTCGTTACTGCAATCCACCCATCAGCTGCTACTGACCCGGATCGCTGTGATTCAACAACTTCTACTGCAACATTACGATGTGGCGTTTCCCCATGCAGAGGCTTGCTCCATTTTGCGCTATCAACCTGGTCAGTATTACAAACGTCATATTGACAACTTGCTCCTGGGCGATCGCTTTGAAGAAGTAGCTCAAGGCGTTCCTACGCGCGATATCAGTATTGTTGGATATTTGAACGATGACTTTGAAGGAGGCGAAACCTTTTTCGATCGCCAAGACTTAAAAGTTAAACCTGAAACTGGCAGTGTTTTAGTATTTCCGTCCTACTACACCCATCCTCACCAATCATTACCAGTGGTTCAGGGTGAAAAATACTCCTTTACCACCTGGCTTTTTCACTGAGCTTTAGTAATCGTAGGGATTCTTAGGTTCCGGGATTTGCTTAATCGATCTCGGTTGGATCGTTAGTTGGCGTTTTCCAGCTAGCTCCGCTGTGATCATCTGCCCTTCGATTTCTAGCCACGTATCCGGTGGATAATCCTTGCGGCTTTCTTTCAACTTGACAGGCAAACCGACTGGATAAGCATCGGCAGCACAGCAGGTAATCACAAAGCGGGACAACAGAAAATATTGTTCTGGCAGATCCGGCGCATGAATGACAAAGCCTTGA
This sequence comes from Trichocoleus desertorum ATA4-8-CV12, assembly GCA_019358975.1. Lineage (NCBI taxonomy): Bacteria > Bacillati > Cyanobacteriota > Cyanophyceae > Leptolyngbyales > Trichocoleusaceae > Trichocoleus > Trichocoleus desertorum. The sequence continues at coordinate 45,130 of JAHHIL010000037.1, read as the reverse complement.
ACTTTGACCTTTTGGCCCGTGTAAGCATCCGGTTCGGGATAGACATTGAGCGTCCGCACCCACTCAATTAGCGATCGCGATGCTGAGTCAATGGAAGTCCGGAAGGCCTGGGGATGAGCCCTAGTCATGGTGAGAGTATCTGTAACCCCCCGTTGCAGTGCGGTCTGACTGACGAAAGCGCGGGGGATGATCAGAAATCCCAAAATCGCAGTCACCAGCAGCAAGGTACTACTCCATCCCGGTGGAAAGAGCGAGAGATGCTGCACACTCTGGGCTGGAACAGCCCCATTACGACGCGGAAACAACTGCGGTAATAGCGTCAGGGCTTTGCTGCCACCAATTAACAGTAAACTCACCCCACCTGCGATCGCGAGCCAAGTGTAGTTAGGGTGAATCAGCAGATTAAGCCTGCCAGTAATCCAGTACTTCAGCAGTAAAACGCCCCAAGCGGTAATGGCAATTACATCCAACCAGGGCAACCAGGAAATAGCCCATCGCTCACTTCTGCGGCGACGGCGGGCAGAAGAAGACTCAGCTGACATGTAGGTTCAGGAAGAGGGTAGACAAAAAGGTTAACTGGGCTGCCAAAGCAAAGAGATAAATCACTGCTCTGGTCTTAAAAATGGACAGCATTAAGCCGACCCCTTTCAGGTCAATCATGGGCCCAAAGACCAGAAAAGCCAATAAAGAGCCACTGGTAAAGACAGAGGCAAACGAGAGAGCAAAAAATGCATCGACGGTCGAGCAAATTGACACGAGCGCTGCCAGCAGCATCATCGCCAAAATCGAAGTGATCGGACCTTGGCCCAAACCCAAAATCAGTTCTCTGGGTACAAAGGCTTGAATCAGAGCGGCGATCGCACTCCCTAGAATGAGCACACCACCCAATTCCCGCAGTTCTTGCACCGTGTTTTCCAGTAGCAAATACAAGCGATCGGGCAAAGGTTTGTTGAAAGTGGCAGCAGCAACCATTGATGCCTGAAGTTCAGTCGTGTCCATGCGCAGGGGTTGTCCCGTTTGGCCTAGCAGAAAGGTTCCAGATTGTAGTAAAGGCGAGACTTCAGCCTGCCCCCTACTTCCTCTCTCCTCGCTCCTAGTTGGTATCGCTCTGGCTACTGTAGGTTGTAGCAATGGCCTCAAGTCTGCTTGAGCACTAAAGACCCAGCCAATAATGGTGGCGATGACTAAAGACAATCCCACCCGCAGAAACACAATTTCGGGTTGGTCACGAAAAGCCACCCAGGTTGACCAAAACACAATGGGATTAATGGTCGGAGCTGCCAGCAAAAATCCGATCGCCACAGGAGCGGGAGCCCCCTGCATTAGCAGCCGTCGAGCTACCGGGACATTGCCGCATTCGCACACGGGAAACAAAAACCCAACGCAACTCCCTGCAAAAGCTCCCAACAAAGGATGCTTAGGCATGAGCTTGATCAGCTTGCGCTCATCCACAAAGAACAACAACAGGCCAGAGAACACCACCCCCAAAATCAGGAAGGGGAATGCCTCAACTAACAAACTCAGAAACAGCGTAAAAGCACTGTTTAGTTGGTTTAAATCCATGCGCCTCATTCACTCCTCAGATTGAAGAGCGTGATCCCAGTCATTTTATCGGAATCGTTTATGAATTGAGCTGAATATCTCACGATCGGCAATTGCACAGTATCAGTAATTGCACAGGTCGTAGAGGTGCATCGGGATAAAACGAAGCCTCAGGCGACCTACTCAGACAATTTGTCGATTGTCACATATCGATCGCTCCCTCTATTAACGGTTCTAACCCAACAAAGTAGCTAAAGTTTCAGTTCCAATCCCCAAAGAACGCATCAACCAACTTCTTGCTGGTGTCAAAACGCTCCTTCAAGCGACCCATTAATTAACACATCAATGTTGAGTTGCTGGAAGTTTTTTGGCCTAGTTGCCCACTTTTGAAGTTTCAAGGATGGGGCGATCGCCAGTCGCTAGAGTAAAAATCATCAAGCAGAAGCTGGTAGCTAAAGCCCACGCTACGTATTAAGTAAACTCGGAGTAACCACTTTACCCCTTAGGAAAGATTGTCAAAGTTTATGAAAAAAGGAAGGCTGATAAAAAGAGCGTGGTAGTAATAGGATAGAGAAAATATCTACACGAATCGTCTCAGGAATAATACTTATTTTTCGGGGTGCATCTAAAGTTACAAATTTAACTTGTTCTAGTTAAATCTTTATTCAACTGATCTGATTCAAGTAGCAGCTTTACTCACTCCCAAACTACCCTCTTACTGTTGCATCGCAACGGTAAAATCGCCTCTGTCAGAACCAATCAAGGAACTGACACAGTTTGCTCAGTGCTCTTACGGAATTCCGCGTAAGTTAGTTGTAGAGCCAAGGTAGTGCATCCCAAACCTAAATATAATGCTTTCTTTCCTGAAGTCGCACCCTGAATTTTCTCAGCCCCTTGCACCTCCTACCAGCAGACGCGATTTAGTCCGCGCCACTGCGGCTGAAGTCACACCTCTTAGGTTGGGACCCACTCAACTTGATTTTGAAGATCTCATTGAATTTGAACGATTAGAAAATCAGTATTCTAGCTTAGGTATTCAGTTTGTCGGCGCGATCGCTATTTGCCCTTCTAATCCAATCTTTTTTCCCAGTTCTGGCTGCTTAGTGCTGATGCCCTCCACATTCCAGCTTGGAATTCGGGCACAATTTTGCCGCCCTGTAGCGATCGTGCAAGCCTTGGTTAGTGGCACTCGGCCCGTCACTCTCACCGGGCTTGATAGTCAGGGTGTAGTTTTAGAGCGAGTTAGCATCGGCTCTTACCAATATATATGGGCGAACGCTCAGGCTGAACTCGCGCCCCTCCCCCAACAGCCTCTGGCATTACAAACACCAGGAATTGCGAGCGTCATGTTTGAGTCTGACGCTCCTTTCACACTGGATAACTTCTTCTTCAGCCAGTTTTGAGTTGTTGATTATTAGAGTTAGTCGCTTTAGCGCTGTTAGACACGGGTAGAACGACTCGAAACTCAGCACCCGCCCCTGGCTGGCTACAGCATTGCAGTTGACCTTTGTGCCCTTTAACCACAATTTGATAACAAATCGATAAGCCTAAACCCGTTCCTTTCCCGATTTCTTTGGTTGTGAAGAAAGGATCGAAGATGCGCTCTTGTAACTCTAAGGGAATGCCTGGTCCATCATCTCGAATGGAGATCGTGACTTGGTTCGCTACATGCCAAGTTCGAATCCTAATATGTGCTTTTTCCCCAGCCGCATCTAGGGCATTGGTCAGCAGGTTAAGAAAAACTTGATTAATTTGTCCAGCGTGGCATTCTACGAGGGGTAGCTCACCATAGAGCTTATCAAGCTTGACTCCTGTTTTAACCCGATGCTGCAAGATCACCAAGGTACTCTCAATGCCTTCGTGTAAATCAACGGCCTTGCGCTCTGCTTCATCTAGCCTGGAAAAGTTACGCAGGGTTAAAACAATTTCCCGAATCCGCTTGGTGCCTTCTTCCATCGAACTAATCAGTTTAGGAAAGTCCTCGCGCACGTAGTCTAGTTCTTGCGCAGCAATCAGCTCAGCGATCGCTTCTGGAGGATTAGGACAACAGTCTTCGTAAAGCGCGATCGCCTGATTCAGGGCCGTGGCATACCGTTGGGCATAAGGCAGATTGGCATGGATAAAAGTAATGGCGTTGTTAATTTCGTGAGCAACCCCCGCCACCATTTGCCCCAAGCTGGATAACTTTTCGCTCTGAAGCAACTGCATTTGTGTCGCTTGCAGTTCTTCTAGGGTGGCTTTGAGAGTTTCAGCTTGAGCTTGAGACTGAGTCGCAGCTGTTTGCACCTGAGCGTACAATTCGGCTTGTTGGATGGCGATCGCCACTTGGTCTGCTAATTGCTGCAACAATTCAGTTTCCCAAGTCTGCCAAACTCTAGGCGCGCTACACTCCTGAGCAATTAACAGCCCCCACAACTTTGAGCGAATAATGATAGGGACAATCAAGTTGGCCTTAACCTGTAAACGCTCCAGAAAGTTAACGTGACAAGGATCTAAGCCAGCCTCAAAAATGTTATGAATCGCTCGAACTCGGCCACCTTGATATTGCTGAGCATACTTAGATGAAAAGCATTTGTCCTGGCTTATTTGCCCCAACACTGACATCCAAGGGCTAACAACTTCCTCGACTACAACTTCACCTTGCCAGTCAGCTTCCAGAAATTGGTAGATGACAACCCGATCAGTGTCGAGTAAGTGTCGCACTTCCCGCACCACAGTTTGCAAAATGGTCTGAGAGTCTAAGGTGCTGCGAATTTGATTTGTCACTAAGCGCAGCAGAGACTCTTGCTCCACCTGACGACGAGTTTCGCTATAAAGACAAGCTTGATTGATCGCGATCGCTAACTGACTACCCACACCTTCAAGCAGTTCAATCTCCCAAGGTGTCCATTCTCGCTCAGTATCACATTGGTGCAGCCCAATAATGCCATTAACTTTACCTTGGTAGCGAGTTGCCAAAGCCATCATGGAGCGAATTTCTAAGCCCTGAGCCACTTCCCTGGTTGGCCCATTCAAGCCTGGAAAGTCAAGAAAGCGAGTAAGCGCCAAGGCTCCCTGTTGAGCGAGCAAGGTTTGTAAGTGAGGATTGCCAACTATAGGTACCTTTAGCCCTAGTTGGGAAGGGTAATCTCCCTGGTTAAACTCGCCTTTAGTCGTTAAATAATCTTCTTCATCTGGCTCTACAACTAAAATACTGGCTCGGCTACAATTCAGCGCTTGACCCAGCAAACGGCAAGCAGAGTTCAAAATTTCTTCTAAATCCAGCGTGCTGCGAATTTCATTACTAATTTGATTAACCAAATTAGAAAGCTTAACTTGCTGTTGGAGTTGAGTTGTTAAGTTGCGATGGCGCTGGCGTTTGTACAGCTCCAACTCTAATAGCTCTCCTTCTGAAGAATCTAGAGCCTCAGTGTCTACAGAAAAAGCTTGACAGTGGGGGTGAATAGGAGAGCTATTTACTTCAGAGGACATAAATTCTCAACTACTTTCACGGGTTTAGATTTTGTAAAATAACGAATTAATAAATTTGAATAAAAGCAAGATGATCACCCGTTAAATGTTTTACTAGACAAGTATATGGACGAAGATACAACGTCTAGGTTGCTCAATATTCAACCAATCTAAATAAAGCTAAGTTTTGCCCAACCTCTACCTCAAGATAAAAGAGGTATACAGCGTTTAGAGTCAAATGCAGAAGTCGCCAATTTCCTTAAATCCCTGTATTTCCACTTAAAAAGCTTAAGTAGCCTCAATAGGAGATGCAGAGATGGCAGATTATTTTTCTTAAGGATCTGGCTCTAATTAGTCTAGCTAGTTTATCTGCGGATTAGATGCACCTGAAACCTAAAACCAACCGCTAGATCAACCACTACAGAACTGCATATCCGTCTATGTAAAAAATTTTATCGCTTTTGCTTAAGGTTTGGGAATTTAGAGAGCTAAAAACATCTGTTCTTTAAACCCATTCAGAAACCATTTTTGCTCTACTGCAATCCTTCGGCTAGTTTCTAAGATCAAGTTTCGGTTCCTAAGATAGAAGTTCACGGGTGCTGCAAAGGTACAAGTTAGTGATCCTCAAATGCTCCAATCAAGATTCAGGCAGCCTAGCTGGAAATACATCTATCCTCTGGTAGAAACAGCAGTGATTAATCTCGACTCAGCAGACTCCCTGCTACGACAAGTGGTGGAAGCGATCGCCGCCGAGCATCAAGTCGAGTGCTTACTCTGGACGGGGTTTGACCCTGGAACTGCTGACGGCATTCAAGTGTATGGTACGGGGCGCGCTTTACACAACTTGCAGCAGGAGCTTAGTTTAGTTCCAGTGACCACTAGGGCTTCGGTCGTCAACTTAAACGCCTCGATCGCACGGGAACCCAAAGTTCAGATCTGCCATTTAGAAAAGTCACCTCAATGGTTGTTAGAGCAACACCACCTCTCGCACACAGCTAGAGTGTTGGGAGAAAGATTAATTGTGCCTGCCTGGAATGGCGATCGCCTCCGGTTTGTGCTGCAATTACAACGCTACCTACCGCAAGCGACTACTCATTTACCTGCCACTGTAGAGACAAAGCGTAAGCCGTTTCTACGCTCTTACCTCAATCCCAAAGCACCTGCTGTTCAACCTATCAGCGCACCCACTGCAACTTGGAGCGTAGAAGAAGTTGAAGCCCTAGAAATTGTTTGTAGCCAAGTGGTCTTAGCCCTACATGCTTTGCACTGGCGAGAACGCCTAGAACAATCGCGACAACAAGCGGCTCTGGTTGGTCGCATTGTCCGGTTGCTCAACTCTAGCCTCAACCCCAACGAAATCGTTGAGTGCATTGTGGCAGAACTGGGGCAAGGACTAAACAGCGATCGCTGTGTACTTGTAGATCTACGGGGCGATCCAGTCCATATTCTGGCCAGTTGGGACCATCCCGATCGCTGCTTGCAAGCTCTAGAGAAGCGCTATATTGCCCGTGATGTATGGCAGGACACCGTTGAGATGTTTCTTCAGGGTGCGGCTTCATATTTAGAACTAGAACTCAGCCAGCCCGAAGCCGACTCCTTATTAAGTTGGCTGCAAGAAATTCAGGCGCTTGCGGCTCTCATTGTGCCCCTATTTGTGCAGGATGAGTTCTTTGGCGCGGTGCTGCTGTTGTCTTACCAAAAAGAACGAGTTTATGGATTAGATGAACTCCAGACGATTCGGCAGGTTGCAGATCAGGCCGCAGTAGCTCTAACCAATGCTCAGCACTATCAAAGTCTTTGGTTCAAGCAAGAAACCCTGCGCTTGCAAAACAATTCCTTACAGCTAGAAGTCATCCATGATGAATTGACACAACTGCTAAATCGGCGATCGCTAGAGCGAGAACTGGCTCAACTCAGTGCTCCTGCCCAGTGGAACTTACAGCCGCCCTTCAGCGTGATCGTCTGCGATATTGACTACTTCAAGCTAATCAACGACTCCTATGGTCACCTCGTGGGAGATGAAGTGCTATACAGCTTGGCTCAACGACTGCAAAAACAGCTGCGGTTTGGCACCTCGGCTTATCGCTATGGTGGCGAGGAGTTTGTCATTGCTTTAATGGATGTGACGCTAGATAAAGCGTTTGAGGTTGCAGAACGCTTAAGATTAGCCATCCGCTCGACGGCTTTTGAAACCACGATTGGCCCTTTAGAAATTACCGCTAGTTTTGGGGTGGCTCAGCAAGATCCAAACGGTGATCAAGATGCCTGGGATACGGTGCAACGAGCGGATCAAGCTCTATATGAAGCGAAGCGTCAAGGTCGCGATCGCGCCATCGTGCTTTAGACATCCGTAAGTACAAATGCTAGAGTTGAGCAGTTTAAACAAAAGCGATCGCAAGCGTGTTTTGGAGGCGAATTTGAGCATGGTTCACCCTTCCTCTGTGCCAGTAACCGACTCAATCAAATTTGGTACAGACGGTTGGCGAGGTGTCATTGCCGCAGACTTTACATTTGAGCGTTTGGCACTTGTAGCACCGATTGCGGCTCAAGTTCTGGCTCAAATATATGGCAATACGACTGGGAGCCGCACGATTATTGTGGGGCACGATCGCCGCTTCCTATCGGAAGAATTTGCCCGTGCAACTGCCGAGGCAGTACAAGCGGCAGGTTTCGATGTCTTGCTAAGTAGTACCTACGCTCCTACGCCTGCTTTTAGTTGGGCTGCCAAGCAACAAAATGCTCTGGGCGCACTCGTGATTACCGCTAGCCATAATCCGGGCATCTATTCTGGATTAAAAGTCAAAGGAGCCTTTGGTGGCTCAGTATCTCCAGAAGTCACACAGCAAATCGAAGCGCTCTTAGACCATCCAACCCCTCCCACCGCTACACCTGGCACAATCCAAAGCTTTGATCCTTGGCCGAGCTACTGTGAAGCGATTCGCCAAAAAGTCGATATTGCTCTGATTCAAAACGCGATCGCCCAAGGAGAACTAACCGTTTTTGCGGACGTAATGCACGGAGCCGCAGCAGGTGGTTTGGCTCAGATTTTAGGCGTGCCGATTCAGGAACTCAACAGCGATCGCGATCCTTTATTTGAAGGCGGCGCACCCGAACCGCTACCGCGCTACCTCGACAAGCTTTTTCGGCAAATCAAAACCCATCGGACTGAGCACTCTAATCTCGCCGTTGGTTTGGTGTTTGATGGCGACAGCGATCGCATTGCCGCAGTGGATGGCCAAGGTAACTTCCTCAGCTCTCAAGTTCTGATTCCGATTTTGATCGATCACCTCACTGCTCGTCGGGGCTACAAAGGCGAAATCGTCAAAACAGTCAGCGGTTCCGACCTCATCCCCAAAGTGGCGGCTCTACACAACCTACCTGTCTTCGAAACAGCTGTGGGCTACAAATACATCGCCGATCGCATGATGGAAACGCAGGTGCTGCTGGGAGGCGAAGAATCAGGCGGCATTGGCTACGGGCACCACATCCCCGAACGAGATGCGCTACTTTCTGCTCTGTACGTCTTGGAAGCGATCGCGCAATCTAAGTTAGATTTGGCAGATTTTTACCGCCAGTTACAGGAAAAAACTAACTTCACCTCCGCTTACGATCGCACGGATCTTCCGCTTGCGAGTATGGACGTGCGATCGCAATTACTAGATCAGCTACAGAACCAGCCCCTTAAAGAGATTGCGGGACAAGCCGTTGTTGATTGCAACACTGCCGACGGCTACAAATTCCGCTTAGCCGATCAGCGGTGGTTAATGATTCGCTTTAGCGGCACAGAACCTGTCCTCCGCCTATACTGTGAAGCCGCAACCTTAGCTCAAGTCCATGCAACTCTCGCTTGGGCCAAAAACTGGGCCAACTCCTTTTGACCTAACCCCCACCTCCTTCCCTGCTAGGGAAGGGGAGCATTATTGTTTCTGTTTATGACTTATGAGACCCCTGATTGTAGCCACTGGCAATCCTGGCAAGCTGCGAGAAATGCAAGAATACCTAGCTGGTTCCAACTGGGACTTACAACTCAAACCAGCTGAACTCGACGTAGAGGAAACCGGGGATACCTTTCTTGCTAACGCTTGCCTCAAAGCGACTGAAATCGCTCAAGCCACGGGAGAATGGGCGATCGCGGATGATTCCGGTTTAGAAGTAGAAGCCTTAGAAAGCGCACCTGGCGTTTACTCCGCTCGCTATGGCAAAACAGACCGAGAGCGAATAGAACGGTTGCTCATCGAACTCGGCAGTGAGCTGAATCGCCAAGCCCAATTCGTTTGTGTGGTGGTCGTAGCTCGTCCGGATGGCTCGATCGCGCTGCAAGCAGAAGGAGTTTGCCGAGGAGAAATTCTACATGCCCCTCGCGGTACGGGCGGATTTGGCTACGATCCAGTGTTTTATGTACCCGAAAAGCACCTCACGTTTGCAGAGATGCCCCCAGAGGTGAAGCGATCGCTGAGCCACCGAGGCAAAGCGTTTGCTACTTTAATCCCAAAATTGCGATCGCTCTAAAAAATAAGGCTCACCTCAGTAGGTGAACCTTAAGCTTGAATGCCCTGTAGAACCAAATGACTGCTTTGGCTCAAATCGCTTCTAGATTTTTTTCTCCAGTCCGAATGCGAATAATTTGCTCAACTGGAGAGATAAAGATTTTGCCATCCCCAATTTCTCCCGTCCGAGCAGCGGTGATGATCTTCTCAACCACCATGTCCACTTGGTCATCTTCCACCACAATTTCCACTTTGAGCTTCTGTAGAAACTCAACCGTGTATTCAGAACCGCGATAGCGCTCGGTTTGCCCTTTCTGCCGCCCAAAGCCACGAACTTCAGAGACCGTCATCCCTACGATGCCTGCATTGACCAGCGCAATTTTGACTTCATCGAGCTTAAAAGGCCGAATAATCGCTTCAACTTTTTTCAAGTGCTTAACTCCTCAGACCGTTTTTCTACCAATTAACCAGCATGACACTTTCTATCACCGCTGAAACCAAGTTTTTTGTAGCAAATAATACATTCTACCCAGCAAGCGATCGCCGTACTTGGCTGTAATTTATTTAGTTTTGCCTAAAGTGTGAACTTCAGCTCCCACGCTGAGATAGTCTCAGCTAAGCCGTTAACACAGGCTTTTCTGATTGGTATCAGCGGCTATTCTGCCTGGGATACCGAGCTTAGCGACTGGGTAAGAAGGGACGCACAATCAAGAAGCCTGCCCCAAAGGCGGATACCACGATCAAAAAGATAACGGCTGCAAGCCAAAAGCCGCCCAATTCAGGCGATTGGTTAGACTGAGGGCTACGCCGAGGCCGCGTTTCTGACTGCTCGGTATATAGTTTTTCAGAAACCACAGTAGGTTCAATGGGTTCTGAGTGAGGGTTAAAACTTCGAGGCATTGACCGAGCAGGCTCAGACGTGAAATAACTTGGCTCAACCACAATATCGGGTCTCGTATAAGCGACTCCACCCATGACGCTTTGGCTAAGAGGTTGGTGGGAGCCTGCTACCTTTTGCAACTGCAAAGCAGATTGTACGACTTTGTCAACTTCGGTGCGTAATTGCTGATTTTGCTTAACTAGCTGCTGATTCTGGTTGTTGAGAGAGTCAAGCATGGCACGGGTCGCTTGCAATTCAGCCGCCAACTCGCGGTATACCGAAATTGGCACTGAGGGAGCATAACCATTAGCCGCAGCTTGCCCGGTGTAACTAGAGGCCGTAACGTTGCGCATTGGTGGCTTAGTATTGAGATGGGATGTCATAGGGTTGAGCCGAAATCCTACAGGGCAGCATCAGTCAATGAGTCAATTGATCTATGCCCCAGAATAGATGAAATTAGAGCAATCTAACAGAGATCCGTCAAGGAATTCGCTACAAATCTGCAAATACAGCCCATAAACTCAGATCCATCCATTCTTCAACGTTTGCCTCTGCATGACTATGAATCACTCTCCAGCCTCTCCAGACATGGTATTTGAGCTTGATGCGACTGATGAGCCCGTATCTCAGGTGAAGTACGGAGAACGGCAGATCGATGAAGGACAACTGATTACCTTTCCCAATCCCCGACTGGGGCGACGTTACGATGTCAGCATCACCTTGCCAGAATTTACTTGCAAGTGTCCGTTTTCGGGATATCCTGACTTCGCCACCATTCATATCACCTATGTTCCGGATCAGCGAGTGGTAGAGCTAAAAGCGCTGAAGCTATACATCAATAGCTACCGCGATCGCTATATTTCCCACGAAGAATCCATCAACCAAATTCTGGATGATTTTGTCGCCGCTGCTGATCCTTTAGAAGTCCGAATCAAGGGTGATTTTAACCCTCGTGGTAATGTCCACACGGTTGTTGAAGTACATCATCAAAAAGATCACTGAGTGAGATGGGGGTAGATTTTCCACCCAAACCTTTCTAGACAATCTCTCCGTTAAACAATGAGGGCAACTTTTATGATTGCCCTCTACCGTTATTGTCCCTTTGCTCAGGAATAGCTGAGTTTTTAACGAGCGGATGGAGTTAGAGATTCGGTGGCGATCGCAGACTCAGCAGTTGTAGAGGTGGGTTGACTAAGGCGATCGAGAATCTCTAGCAACTCTCGCTCAAAGGCAACCTGAGCCCGGTTAGTTCTGCCGCCGACATAAAAGCGACCCTCTTTCTGCAAAGCCCAAACTTGCGAGTGAGAGACATAGCTCATCATGACGCTCAACATCAGCAGCCCAAATCCAGCGTAGACCGCAGGAATTCCTGGATCAGCCTTAATTTGTAGACCTGTACTCCCAATTAAATCCACAACAGAGAGGGTTACTCCATTCACATCGACCGCCATCCCAGAGCGAACGGTGGCAACGAGCTTGCCTTGAATGTCATAAATCAGCAGCATACCTTGTAGATCTTTGGCGACCAGGGACACACCAGCGCTCAGATCGGGCTTGGTGGGCACCCAGGTTCCCCAAATACGGCCTGCACCGCCTGTTTCTAGCTTACCCATCGGCAAGCGAAACACCGGACTTTTGTTGAGTCGGACTTGAGCAACCGCGATCGCCCAATCCGCCTGATACAGAGTCACGCCCTTATGCCGGAGCGGTTCGTTCACATGGATCGTCTTACGCTTGATTTCCTGTCCTTGACTGTCTAGCACTGACAAGTCTGAATAAAACTGATCGATCGCGCCCTCGGGCGTATAGTCAATCCAGAAGCGATTCACCCGGACTGACCAATCCTTAGGTACCTGTGCCCCCGCCCAAGGCCCCGCATCTACAATGTTTTGAATCTTAAATGTGGTACCACTGGGAATCATTTCTTGGGCCATAAAGCCAGTCATGGCTCCCCAAATGGCCCCCACCAGGATGAGTAACATGCTGGCATGCACCACAATCGGGCCAATCCGCCCTACCAATCCTTTGCGGGCATACAGCTTTTCTCCTTCTTGAAAAACCTTGTAGCGTTGCTTTTCCAAAAGAGGAACTAAAGCTTCTAGAGAACCTGTTTCCAACTCCGCACTCAGAGCTAGCTTTTGGAACTGGCGAGGCTGCTCATAAAACTTCCATTGTCGCGCTGCTTTAAGCGCCGGAAATTGGCGAGTAAACGTACAAGCAGTCAGACTGCCCCCAAACAAAATGAGGATCGCCAAAAACCACCAAGTCCGGTAAACATGATCTAGCCCTACCGTCAGGAGCACTTTCCAGGTAAGAAAGCCAAACAGCGCTGGATCTTCTGGATAGTTCGCTTGATAAAAGGCGATCGATTGACCCTGTTCAATCACGGTACCGGAGATGCTTGCTACCGCGATCGCTAAGAGCAGAACAATGGCTAACCGCAAGTCTGCTAGCAGCGGCAGCAATTCTTTTTGAAAGAAGCGTTGAGGACCAGTCCTTAAATCCAAAATTTTAGATAGAAATGTATTGTCTGTAGTCATTTCTAAAAGGTTGCGGTGGGCAGAAAACGAAATAGCAGCGAAAAAACTCCAAATCCAACCAGCAAGGCTCCACTGGCAGGGGTAATCCAACTAGACCAGCGACGGAGTTCTAGTAACTTTTTGATCGAAGCTGTGAAGGTACCTGCCAAAATTAGCGGAGCTGAGTAGCCTACTGTATAAGCCAAGAGCAGCACTCCTCCCATGACTGGTTTGTGGGTGGTAGAAACCCATCCTAGTAAAGTAGCCAAGACTGGAGTGCTACAGGGAGAAGCCACCAAACCAAAGGTTAAGCCCAAGAGATAGGCACGGACACCGGGCGGCAAATCTGAAGGAATTAGCTCAAAACCATCAAATGAAGGCAGTTGGAGAGGCAGGGCTTCTAGGAGATTCAACCCCATCAGGATGGCGATCGCACTAACAACAACAGGTAAGCCAAGACCAACTTGACCATAAACCTGACCTAAAGCCGTTGCAACAATGCCCAAACCCGCCAAAGTAGTCGCTAAGCCCAAAGAAAACCAAGTCGATTGCAGAGCTGCCTGCCATCGGCTTTTGGCTTCGTAGCCTCCAATGTAACCGATGGTAATCGGCAGCATTGACAGCATACAGGGAGTCAAACTAGTCAGGAGTCCAGCCAGAAAAATGACTACAACACTCGTCACCGTCAGATGGGTCAACTGTGTCGAAACGAGATGGTTGGCAAATTGTTCTAGTTGGTACAGTTGGGTCCGCAATAATTCAATCATGCTGAAGCTGACTCAGTTCGCTCAAACGCTATCCTCATGATCCATTATCGAGGTTTCCTTGAGCTAAAGGTCAAAGATATGGTGAAGTCTGGCTCAGCCGACTGATCAATCAAGTTTTAGCTGAAAGTCGCTGTTCTGATAGTGAGACAACCTCGGCTTCACTACTTTCACGCGCTACCCGAATTAACAAACCCGCCGCTAGGAGACTAGCAATCATAGAACTGCCACCATAGCTAAACAACGGAAAGGGTAGACCTGTTGTGGGTAGAGCCCCCGTCGCCACACCAATATTGAGGAGCGACTGTCCTACCATCAAAATGACGGCTCCGATCGCGACCAGTTGATGCACAATTTTACGAGCTTTTAGGGCAACATACAGACCCAACGTGCCGTAGACTCCCAGCAACAGCAACAACAGCAAGCTGCCAATAAACCCAAATTCTTCCGCAAAGACGGCAAAAATAAAATCTGTGTACTGAATGGGTAAGTAAAAGAGCTTCTGTTGCGACAGCCCAAAGCCTGTCCCCCAAACTCCTCCAGAACCAACAGCCAATAAGCTTTGAATCAACTGGTAACCATCTTGAGCAGGGTCTGCCCAAGGATTCAAAAAAGAAATGACTCGCCGCCGCTGATACTCTTTAATACTGATACTCAGTGTGGCTAAAAGCAGCCCTCCTAAAGCAGTCCCCCCCAAGTAAGCGTAAGGAATACCCGCTGCCATGGCAATCAGCCAAAGGGTAATGCCACACAGCGCCGTGGTGCTCAAGTTAGGTTGCAGCAAAATGCCAGCCAACACAGCAGCAAAAATAGCCAGCCAAGTCCATCGGTAAGTAGGACTAAAACGGTTCCACTGCCCAAACAGACGCGCACTTTGCAACACCAAAAATGGCTTCATCAACTCCGATGGTTGTATCGGCACAGGCCCCAAGGCCAACCAACGAGTTGCACCATTTACGGTTGTACCTAGACCCGGCACTAAAGTAGCAAAAATTAGCCCTAGCATTAACACTACAAACCAATGAGCCATACCCAAGGCATAGCGCAGCGGAGAATGCACCAGTAGGTTAAATCCCACTAAACCCACTAAAATCCAGAGAATTTGGCGTTTAAAGTAATAAAGCCCATCGCCAAAATCTGCATCTGCAACGGGATAAGAGGCAGAAAATAAGGCTGCTAGCCCAACCATCAACCATAAAAAAGTTAGCCACCGCAGCAGGCGAGCCTCTAAAGCCCAACTCTGTGCAGACGTGTCAAAAAATGGAATCAGATAGCGAAGATTCACAGCAAAAACAGCAAGAGTAGTTAGTGTGCGATCGGTGTGCGATCAAAGATATCTGTTAAGAGTAGCGCAGGCTGCAAAAAAATATGGGTAGAACAAAGGCAAAATATAGGCAATAAAAAAGAGGCCATCACGGCCTCAAGGCTTGTATTCCGAGTCAATAAAGAGTGAGAGCCTTTGCAGGCGTTGCTGAATAATTTAGAGGAGGCCAGTGTTGGTTCCAGGTCTGCCAGTCGCCAACTCAACCTTAACGATCTTGCCGCCCATTTTCATGATGCGTTGTTGCTCGCGGAACCAATTTTCGTAGGGAACTAGCTTAGTGAAATAAGTGTTCTGTAGCTCCCGCTGAGTACGAATCCGAGTTTGGCTAGGAACACAAGCCGTAACTTTGAACATGCGCATGGGTTATTTCTCCTGACTAGGTGCAGAGTTAAAGTTTGGAGATCAAAGAAGTTCAAGTCAGAATCTTAGAGAAGTAGCACCAACTTCTGAGTCACTCAAGTGTCGCTGTGAAGGTGGCATCTAAGAGTCTGCTGAGGTCCGAAAGAATGCTTACTGAGTCAGTTGCGACGTTGCTAGAGGCGCTATAGCGGTTAAAACGTGATGCGATCGCTTAAATCACGAATGTAATAGCGAATAAAAATCAAAGCTTCTCGATATAGAGGGGCGCTCGCAAGACCCAAAAAATCCTCTAAATACGCTGAAGGCTGGGAGTCGAGAGTCAATACTAGACCGCTAAAACCAATCTACTTATCAGTTAGACAAGTCTTTAACAAGCTAGCACTCACTCTAGACTTCCCAGACCTTACAGAAGGGGTTGAGCTTTGAGTTTGAATTAAAGCTAACTCAGCACTCAGAACTCAGAATCTAGCGATTAGCTCAAGCCAGAGGAGATGTAGTCGAGGTAAACACCCATTTCCTTACCAGCATCTGCACCAACTAGGCTAGCAGTCACTTCTTTGATTGCTTGAATAGCTTGTACAGTAGCAGCGATGGGTACACCCAAGGAGTTGTAGGTTTCTTTCAAACCGTTGAGCACGCGCTCATCGAGGATGGAAGGATCGCCAGCTAGCATAGCGTAGGTAGCATAGCGTAGGTAGTAGTCGAGGTCGCGGATGCAAGCAGCATAGCGACGAGTGGTGTACATGTTACCACCGGGACGGGTGATATCAGAGTACAACAAAGACTTAGCCACAGCTTCCTTCACGATCGCAGCTGCGTTAGCGCTGATGGTGGTAGCTGCACGAACGCGCAGTTCACCGCTTTGGAAGTAGCCCTTGAGCTTCTCCAAAGAAGAGGTGTCTAGGTACTTACCTTGAACGTCAGAAGAGTTAATAACAGCAGTAATTGCGTCTTGCATCGTTTTGCTTCCTTAAATCACGTAATCTCGAAAAGTATTTTGACTGTGCGTAGGCAAGGTCAAAACCTTACTGCATTGCACCGATCACGTAGTCGAAGTAGGAGCCAGCTTCAGCAGCGTCTTCACCAGACAACAGAGAAGTAGCAACGTTCTTCAGGCCGCGGATACCTTCAGCAACGCCATCAACGGGAGTACCCAGAGACTTGTACATCTCACGAACACCAACGATACCGATTTCTTCGATGGGGGTCACATCGCCAGAAACGATTCCGTAGGTCACTAGACGGAGGTAGTAGTCGAGGTCACGCAGGCAAGTAGCAGTTAGCTCTTCACCGTAAGCGTTTCCACCAGGAGAAACAACATCAGGGCGCTTTTGGAACAGTTGGTCGCCAGCTTGCTTAACGATGCGCTCACGAGAATCAGTCAAAACTTGAGCAATGCGAAGACGACGCTCACCAGAGGTCACAAAGCTCTTGATCCGATCTAGTTCACCAGGGCTGAGGTAGCGAGCTTCAGCATCAGCATTCACGATGGATTTCGTGACAATACTCATTGATGGATTCCTCCAAAAGAAAAAGTAACCAGACGTGTCTAAACTGGCATTTGTAATTCAGAGCGCTGAGTGCTCACTTGCAAACTTGCCCTAGCAGGATTTGGCAATCAGCAAATTTTTGCAACTCAACAATCTGCCTTCCGCAAATATTTTGCGGCATCAGGTTCACATTCTAAGGTTGTTCGTAATAGTTTGTAATATTGCGCTCAGCTTTTCAGTTAGAAATATTACGCAACCTATCAATCACTCATTACGGATACGCAGCAGAAACAGCGAGCAATTGTGATTAGAAAATCGCTAATGCCCGCCGAGTAGATTTATGAGCCGCTATTTAATAAATGAGAGAGTTGCCAACCTACTCACACATCTACGAGTAAGTAGGTTGGAGAAATCGCAGGAGTCTTCTAACCCGCAAGAAACACTAAACGTCGCGAGAACGACCACCTAGGTTCGACGGAGATAGGTCAGACCAGGGCTGCTTCACTAGGTCAGCATCCGCCTTGATACTGCCCAAGTAATTACCAGCGGGAAGGGTGGGGAAGCGCTTATAGGGCGCTACATCCTCACCGAAGTAACGAGCGTATTCTGGGCTATCTATCATTGCTTCTACCGCAGCCTTGAGACCTTGGTCAGCCAACAGCTTGTTGTACTGACGAATCTCTGCCTGAGTCGCTGGAGCGCGACCTAGGAGGTGACGGAAGAGGAACTCAATCACCTTAGTGTTGGGATAGGGGGTGTAGAAGCGGCGACGGTAAATGTCAGAGCTAGCTAAAGTCCGTACAAACTCCCGCACAGAAATTTCGCTGTTCCGCAGTTTGCTTTCCAACTCAGAACGACGGAATTCTGCTGGAACTTGGCCGCTAAATACATCCAAAACTTGGCAGTAGATGGCATTAATTACGTTAGCTGTTTCCGCCTGATCCATACCTGGATTCATGCGATAAATCCGGGCAGGTTTGCGGCGAGAAGTACCCACGCCTACTTCCACAGATTGACCCGATCCATTGGTAAAGGAGCGACCCAACTCTAGGAATAGAGGCTGCGTTTTGTCCATCTGACGAGCTTTGGTAGCCAAATCAGCCATGCTCTTAGACATCAATGGCATCTTAGTGATGTCCATGCGAGACTTGACTGGCTCAAAGCTGGGTACAACCAAGTCATCGTTTTGCTTGGTGAGTTGGTTGTAGAGCCTTTCAGTGTTGGGGAAGTTGGCAGCAGGCAAAGTGGGGAAGCGGCGATAGGGCACCGTGTCTTCACCAAAGAGCTGTCCATACTCAGCACTGTTGACCATGGCACCAACAAAGCCCCGGATGCCTTCAGACGCCAAGATTTGGTTGTACTTGCGAATTTCGGCTTGGTCTTTAGGAGCGCGGCCCAAGAAGTGCTTGGTTCCTAACTCGATGACCTTGGTGTTGGGGTAAGGAGTATAGAACTCTTTGATGTACAGTCTGGAACCACCCAAGGCTTCAATAAATTCCTTGAGGTTGATCTCGCCGTTACCGAGCTTGCTTTCTAGAGCGCTGAACTCGTTCCGCACAATGTACGGATTAATGTCACGCTCAAAGATTTGCCGATAAGCCGCACGAATAAGAACGGGTAGAGCTGTTTTATCCGTGGTGGTAGTTAGCTTGAAGACTTTCGTCTGTTCGCGTTGCTTGTTGACCCCTTGGTTGATGCGGAATTGTAGATCGGGCTCTGTTCGTTCTTGCTTAACTTCACCTAGCTCTACAAATCTTGGAGTTTCATCAGTCTGGACCTTCGCGCCAGTTTCACCGATACTACCAACCCGCACAGACCGAAGAGCTAAGCCACTAGGGGTGACATAGCGCTCGTAAGGAATCGTATCTTCCCCAAAAGCTTCGCTGTACTCTGGGCTGTCGAGGATGGCATCGATCAGAGCGTAGAAACCCTTCTTGGCACAGATGTCGAAGTACTTATTGGTTTCTTGACGACCATAAGTAGGACGACCTAACAAGCGGCGATGGATGTATTCAATTGCCTTGGTGACGTAAAGCGAGGTCCAGTAAAGCTTGCGGAAGAGATCAGACTTCGCCAACTGACGGACAAACTCCCGGACTGTAATCTCGCCGTTCTCCAGCTTGATTTCCGAGACTTTGAGGCGTTGGCCTTCGTACACATCGCGACCAAAAACTTGTAAGTAAGCTGCTCGAATTACTTTCTGGGTAGAGCTTTCGGCAAACTTGACGCTGGCGTTTTGGTTATAACGCTTGCCACTGAAGCTGGGCAGTTGATCCAGCTTGAATACCTTAGGCCCTAGGGTTCCAGGTGCAACACCTCGTGCAGCTGGGTTGCTGAGTTGATTATTGATGCCAGGACCCCGGTTGATCAAAATCCGGCGAGTATCTTTGCCGAAAGGCGCAGGGCTAGCGCTAGGATTGCGAGTCTCTTTCGGGAAAATGGCACCGAATTGGATTTCCAGCGGATCGTTACCAGAACCATAGGGGTGTTGGTCAGGTAGTGGGCGATCGTACCCAGCAAAGGTAGTGAGGAACTGAGGCACCTTGCGGAAAGGAGCGCTGTAGTTAAACAGGTCTTGCTGCGGTCCCCAATTGCGACACTCTTGAGCTTCTTGACCTAAACCACGCAGGTAAGGTACGGTTTCTTCTCCAAAATAGTCAGAGTATTCCGGAGAGTCTACCAAGGCGTCTACAAGAGCCGCCAGACCACCCTTAGAAACGATGGAGAAGTAATTCTGTACTTCTTCTCGGCTACCCGGACCCCGACCCAAGAAGTGACGGAAAGCCAATTCTAGAGCCCGGCTGTTGATATAGGGTTCAAAAAAGTTTTTGCGATATAGAGGTGATTTACCTAAACGGCGAACAAATTCCTTCATGGAAATATCGCCATTCTTGACCTTGGACTCTAGGTCAGAAATAGACAATGAATAAGCGCGGGTAATATCACGCTCGAAAACTTGGCGATATGCAGCTTTGACAATGTCTTGCTTCTCAAGCGCTGAAAGACCCGGTTTCATTGCAAACTTGGGTCGGCGCTCTGCAGCATTGAAATAAATCTGAGGCAGTTGTAGCCCTTGCAAATCCCCAGATTGGCGTTGACGGATCTTGTCAGAGGGACTAGGAGCCTTAAATTCATTGATTAAGACATCAAAGTACTGGCTGACAACATTGGTTCCGTCTGCATCTTTGCGGAAGTAACCCAAGGCTGCTTGGCGCATTTCTTGCAACGCCACAATGGTTGCTTCACCAGAGCAAGCGTTCTCAATGATTTCTCGCAAGCCACGGGTGTTGACTGCAATGATATTGGGATCGCCTGCGACGATCGCATAGGTCACGTAGCGTAGGAACCAGCTCAAGTCTCTGAGAGACTTTTGCATATTGCTAGGACCATAACGGGCGACGTTGATGGGCCTAAAGTTTGCTGGGGCTGGGCCACCACCAGAAGCGCTAAATAGCGATCGCAATCCCTCTAGGAAGCCACCACCACTGGATACATAAGTTGCAGTACCCAGCTTCATTGCTTCTCGAACATCACCAACTTCCATGCCACCCGCAGTCGCCATCGCGGTTTCCCTAGGCTTCTCCAAGAAAGCCATCGGTGAACCACCCACGAAAATGCGGTTGGCGGCGCGAGAAACGATAATTTCTGAATTTTGAGTTAACGTTTCTGCAATTTCGAGGCGTTTGAGTCCAGAGTTGAAGTAGCTCGTTAGCTCGCCCAACTCGGTCGTGCCTAAAAAGCGGTCTTGCTGTTCAGCTTGCGAAATTGTTGCAACTGGTACGGTTTGATAAAGTTGCGGGCGCGCAACCGAGCTTCCACCACTTGCCTTAACACTCATTGGATTTCAAAAGCTCCCTTCAGATCATTAATGCGTTGAACCTGACCAGAGTGCCACCTGGCAACCATCCACAAGCCGATTCTCTAGAGGTTCATTCAACAAAAGAACAAGGCTTCTGGAAAAAGTTAATAAAACGACTGCCTAGGGTCAACCAGCTCAGTTTTTAGATTAAAACGTTTCGGACGCTCCACAGGGTTTTATTAAAAAGTGTGTAGAGTCCCATTGGTAGGTTTACGGTGCGATCATACGAGATATAGGGATACCACCTGAGAAAAAAGATAAGTTTTGTTACTTTAGATTCGGTTGCTCATTACAAATTTGCCTGACCCCGTAAGGTATGAAGCCATTTTATGACTTTGGAAATATGAGAGGCGATCGCAACTAAATCGGAATCAGCTATCTCAGCAATTGGGAGTGGTAGCCTTAACGTTTCTTTACATGGTGCAGAGAGAAATTAAAAGCCGAGAGTCAGGAGAAAAACTGTTTTTTGTTTTTTAGCTTTTGGTTTTGAACTTCTGACTTCTGAAATTCTAGCTCTTGACTTTTGACTACTCACCGCTGCCCCTAACTCCTCACCCCTGTAACAACGGCAAGACATTCGCTAAACTCAATCTTGCTGCGATTTTGCTCATCATGTCAGATTCTCAAACGGTTAGTGCTGCGGTTGCCAAACTCTACGATACTTACCCATTTCCCCCAGAGCCGCTTCTGGATGAACCACCTCCGGGCTACAACTGGCGTTGGAATTGGTTGGCAGCCTACAACTTTTGCACTGGGCAAAAACCTCAAAAGCAGAACGTGCGGATTCTGGATGCAGGCTGTGGCTCTGGCGTGGGCACCGAATATTTAGTGCATTTGAATCCAGAAGCTCAAGTGGTTGGGATAGATCTCAGCGCTGGGACGCTCGCAGTTGCCAAGGAGCGGTGTCAGCGCTCCGGCGCCGATCGCGTGGAGTTTCACCACCTCAGCATTTATGACGTGGATCAAGTCCCTGGAGAATTTGATCTGATTAACTGTGTGGGCGTGCTGCACCACCTGCCCGATCCGATTCGCGGCATTCAGGCGCTGGCTCCTAAGCTAGCTCCCGGCGGCTTAATGCATATTTTCGTCTACGCAGAGCTAGGGCGCTGGGAAATTCAATTGATGCAAAAAGCGATCGCGCTACTACAAGGCGATCGCCAGGGTGACTACAAAGATGGAGTCCAAGTCGGTCGGCAAATTTTTGCGGCCCTACCCGAAAACAATCGCCTGGGGAAGCGAGAACAAGAACGCTGGTCGCTAGAAAACCAGAAAGATGAGTGCTTCGCAGATATGTACGTGCATCCGCAAGAGGTGGACTACAACATTGAAACTTTGTTTGAGCTCATTGATGCTTCGGGTTTGGAGTTTCTCGGTTTCTCAAATCCTCGGCAGTGGCAGCTAGAGCGACTACTGAGCAAAGCACCCGAACTGGTTGAACGGGCTCAAGGACTGAGCGATCGCGAAAAGTACCGCCTCATCGAACTGCTCGACCCTGAATCAGTCACCCACTACGAATTTTTCTTGGCACGCCCGCCACTCGCCAAAGCAGATTGGTCAGAAGATGCCACTCTATTAGCTGCAATTCCAGAACGTAGTCCCTGTATGGATGGCTGGCCCAGCCAATGCTTGTTTAATTACGACTATCAAATTACGAATTTATCGGCAGCAGAGTTTGAATTTATTCAAGCTTGCGATGCCAACACGGCCCAACAGCGCACCGTTCAAGAGATTTTGACCGAGCTACCATTAAAAGTGGATCAAGTGCGATCGCTAGTCAACCAGCAATTAATTTTGCTCACTCCAGGACAACAGACAGCGCAGCATTAGGCATTTGGCTATTTCGGCCCAAATGAGCGCTAGCCAGGACAGATTATCTAGAATTCCTCATGTTAGGGTTCAATTTTTAGCATTAAGTATTGTTACCACCCCGTGATATGATCTGTCCTGGCTGATCCCAGTCAACTTCAAATATCTGGACTCGTTTCAGAGTTTTGCGACCTTGTCAGACCCAACACTGGAACCAACACCTGTAAGCGGAGATTTGCCACCTAGCGATTCTCCAGCGACAGAACCTAACGCCTCCATGCAGGAGTACTATCGGCTACAGCAAGAACTGCTAGTCATAACACTGATTGCAACGGCTGTTATCTTCGGTTTTGTCTGTTTTTTTTATTCTCTGAACATTGCCTCCAACTATTTGATTGGGGCGTGCACAGGTGTGGTTTACTTAAGAATGTTGGCTAAAAACGTTGAGCAGCTTGGCAATAGCAAGAAGCGTGTGGGCAACACCCGGCTCGCTCTTTTTATTGGGTTGATTGTAATAGCAACTCAGCTAAATCAACTGCAAATTATCCCAATTTTTTTGGGATTTCTGACCTATAAAGTGGCGCTCCTCGTTTACGTGTTGCGAATTACATTCATCCCTGACCCCAAGTAGGTTGGGCGATTCTTAGAATTCTCCACTCTAATCTCTGGGGAACCTCCTGAATGGACATGCTGTATTTTGATGCCTTTAACTCCTTCCGCCTAGCTGAGTTGGAAGTAGGACGACATCTTTACTGGCACCTCGGCAACCTCAAGTTGCACGGGCAGGTATTTATTACCTCCTGGTTTGTGATTGGACTTCTCGTTCTGGTTTCCTTGGCAGCTAGCCGTAATGTCCAAAGAGTGCCGTCAGGGCTGCAAAACCTGATGGAATACGCTTTGGAATATATTCGCGACATTGCTAAGACTCAGATTGGCGAGAAAGAATATCGCCGCTGGGTGCCGTTTGTTGGCACATTATTTCTCTTTATCTTCCTGTCAAACTGGTCGGGTGCACTTGTTCCTTGGAAACTGATTAAGCTATCAGAGGGTGAGCTAGGCGCACCGACTGCTGACATCAACACCACAGTGGCATTTGCCTTGCTGACCTCCTTGGCGTATTTCTACGCAGGGCTAAGCAAGAAGGGCTTGGGTTACTTTGCTCACTATGTTGAGCCAGTACCCATCATGTTGCCTTTCAAGATTTTGGAAGATTTCACCAGGCCGCTCTCCCTAAGCTTCCGTCTCTTTGGCAACATTCTGGCTGATGAACTAGTTGTAGGAGTTCTCGTACTCTTAGTTCCTCTGTTCGTGCCGTTGCCAGTGATGGTGCTGGGTTTGTTTACCAGTGCGATTCAGGCGTTGATCTTTGCAACCCTAGCCGCCGCTTACATTGGTGAAGCTGTGGAAGAGCATGGGCATGGTGGTGAAGAGCATGGGGGACACGCTTAAATCCCTCAGTTGAGACGTAGCCTAGCTACGCCTATCTATAGCCCGGTACTATCGCAGAAATTGCTTGGTTTAAGTAGTTGCGATCGGTGATTTAGGGCAGCGTGAAAATCACGTATCTGCTAGTTAACGTACACCTGTTATTTCTGCATTCAAGATAAGGACACTCATCATGGATCCATTAGTTTCTGCTGCTTCTGTTTTGGCTGCTGCTCTAGCTGTTGGTCTAGCTGCAATTGGCCCTGGTATCGGTCAAGGTAATGCTGCAGGTCAGGCAGTAGAAGGGATTGCTCGTCAGCCCGAAGCAGAAGGCAAGATTCGCGGTACTCTCCTGCTCAGCTTGGCGTTCATGGAAGCGCTCACCATCTACGGTCTGGTAGTTGCTCTAGTTCTATTGTTCGCCAACCCCTTTGCTTAAGGCTTTTGGTTACTGACTCCGTAGAGATGTGGTCAGCGATCGCATCTCTACACCCGACTGTTTTCTAGTTCTAGCCCAATTCAAGCTTGACCCTGCTTGGCAACGGGAAACACCTAATTATGATGCATTGGACAATTTTACTAGCTGCGGAAACTACTAAACAGGGCGGGTTATTCGATCTCGATGCCACGCTGCCATTGATGGCGTTGCAGTTTCTGGTTCTAGCAGCCGTCTTAAACGCGATTTTTTACAAGCCTCTGAGTAACGCGATCGATAGTCGGAACGAGTACATTCGCACCAACCAAGCGGAAGCCAAAGAACGCTTGGCTAAAGCGGAGCACCTCGCCAAGCAGTATGAGCAAGAGCTAGGGGAAGCTCGCCGGAAGGCTCAAGCGATTATTGCTGAGGCTCAAGCCGATGCTCAGAAAATTGCAGCTCAGAAGATCGCAGCAGCACAACAAGAAGCCCAAGCTCAACGAGAACAAGCTCAGAAAGAGCTAGATCAGCAAAAGCAAGTAGCGATGCAATCGTTGGAGCAGCAGGTTGATGCTCTCAGCCGCCAGATTTTAGAAAAACTACTCGGCCCTCAGTTGGTTAAGTAGATCTAGCTCAAGCGTTGGGAGATGGAATGGGAGAATCGCGGCAGCTTCAGTCGTGGTTTGTAGCTCTGGTTAGCGACCAGGCTTTGGCATGAGCAGCGCAGTTATGGATGAGTATCATGGGGACTTTTTTATTACTAGCAACGGCAGGTAGTGCAGCTGCCTCCGAGTTGGCAGAAGCCGCTGAGGAAGGTAGGTTTGGTTTAAATTTTGATATTTTAGAAACCAACCTAATCAACCTCGCCATCATTATTTTTGTGCTGTTCTATTTCGGGCGAAATTTCTTGGGCGGTATCCTGACAGAGCGTCGCTCGGCAATTGAAACAGCGATTCATGATGCGGAGAAACGTCAGCGCGAGGCTGCCGCCGCTCTAGCAGGACAACAGCAAAAACTAGCTCAAGCGCAAGCTGAAGCAGAACGCATTCGGGCTGATGCGGGAACCAATGCTCAAACTGCTAAGGAAGAAATTCTGGCTCAGGCAGCAAAAGACGTGGAGCGGATGAAGGCAACTGCCGCTCAAGAAACTAATACTGAGCAAGAACGGGCGATCGCAGAACTGCGTCAACGTGTTGCAGCTCTAGCGGTGCAGCGGGTTGAATCTCAGATTGGTAACTACTTGAACGACGGTGCCCAACAACAGTTGATTGATCGCAGCATTACGCTGTTAGGAGGCAACTCATGAGAGACAGCATTGTAGTGGGTCAAATCGTTGAGCCCTATGCTCAGGCTCTAATGTCAGTTGCCCAATCCAACAACATTGTGGATCGCGTGGGTGAGGATGTTAGCGCTTTACTAGATCTACTGAACAGCTCAGAAGATTTGCGTAATTTTCTAGCGAATCCTCTAACCAAAGCTGACGTAAAAAAGTCAGTGCTACAGCAGGTTACTGGCGAGCAATTGCATCCCTACACCCGCAACTTCTTGAGCCTATTGGTGGATCGAGGCCGCATTCTATTCATTGAGGGCATTTGTAAGCAGTACCAGGCGTTGTTGCGCAAGCAAAACCAAACCGTTCTGGCTGAAGTGATTTCTACTGTAGAACTCAATGAAGAGCAGCAGCGGGCTGTCCGAGAGAAAGTGACAGCAATGACCAACGCTCGCCAAGTAGATCTTGCAACCAAAATTGATCCAGACCTCATTGGTGGCGTCATCATCAAGGTGGGTTCACAAGTTGTTGATGCAAGTATCCGAGGTCAACTAAGACGTATCTCTCTGCGTTTGAGTAGTGCCGCTTAGGCTCAAACGACCACTTATCCTTCATCCCTCATCCTTAGTAAAAGAGCAATTCCATGGTAAGCATCAGACCTGACGAAATTAGCAATATTATTCGGCAGCAGATTGAGCAGTACGACCAAGAAGTCAAAGTCTCTAACGTTGGTACGGTACTGCAAGTAGGAGACGGTATCGCCCGGATCTACGGTCTAGAACAGGTGATGGCAAGCGAGTTGCTAGAGTTCCAAGACGGAAGTGTCGGCATCGCGTTTAACTTAGAAGAAGACAACGTCGGTGCCGTACTGATGAGTAACGGTCGCGACATTCAAGAAGGTAGTTCTGTTACTTCCACTGGCAAAATTGCTCAGATCCCAGTGGGTGAAGCCATGATCGGTCGGGTAGTTGATGCTCTGGCTCGCCCCCTCGATGGCAAAGGGGATATCCAAACTAGCGAAACTCGTTTGCTAGAGTCTCCCGCACCAGGCATCATTGAACGGAAATCTGTGTATGAGCCCATGCAAACTGGGATTACCGCGATCGATGCGATGATTCCCATCGGTCGGGGCCAGCGAGAATTGATCATTGGTGACCGCCAAACGGGTAAGACTGCGGTTGCCCTTGACACCATCCTGAACCAAAAAGGCGAAGACGTAATCTGCGTTTACGTTGCGATCGGTCAAAAAGCTTCTACCGTTGCCAACGTAGTGAACGTGTTGCGTGAGCGTGGCGCTCTAGACTACACCATCGTGGTTGCTGCAAACGCGAACGACCCTGCTACCCTCCAGTGGTTGGCTCCTTATACCGGAGCAACCTTGGCTGAGTACTTTATGTACAAGGGCAAAGCAACCTTGCTGGTCTATGATGACCTATCCAAGCATGCTCAAGCGTATCGCCAAATGTCCCTGCTGCTACGTCGCCCACCCGGACGGGAAGCTTACCCCGGAGATGTATTCTATTTACACTCCCGCTTGCTAGAGCGTGCGGCTAAGCTAAGCCCTGAGTTGGGTGAAGGCAGCATGACGGCGCTGCCTATTATTGAAACTCAAGCAGGTGACGTTTCTGCGTACATTCCTACCAACGTAATTTCGATTACAGATGGTCAGATCTTCTTGTCTTCTGACTTGTTTAACGCAGGCTTGCGTCCAGCGGTAAACGCGGGTATTTCAGTATCCCGTGTGGGTTCTGCGGCCCAAATCAAGGCTATGAAGCAAGTCGCGGGTAAGGTGAAGCTGGAACTGGCTCAGTTTGCTGACTTGGAAGCGTTTTCTCAGTTTGCGTCAGACTTAGATAAAGCAACTCAAGACCAGTTGGCTAGAGGCCAGCGTCTGCGCGAACTGTTGAAGCAGCCCCAAAACTCACCTATTCCTGTGAATGAGCAAGTAGCTCTAATCTATGCAGGGATTAATGGTCATCTAGATGATGTACCTGTTGATAAAGTGACCAGCTACGTCAAGAGCCTGCGGGATTACCTGAGAACCAGCAAGCCTCAGTATGCTGAAATCATCCGCAACCAAAAGACTCTAAACGCTGAAGCGGAGCAGATCCTCAAGGAAGCGATCGCTGAATCGAAGCAAGCGTTCATGGCTACTGCGTAGGAGATGAGCCATTAGCGGTTAGCTGTTAACGCTGAGTCTTCAAGTCCAATTGTTAATAGCTAATCGCTGGTCGCTACTAGAGGGAAACAACTATGGCAAATCTCAAAATCATTCGCGATCGCATCCAGTCGGTCAAGAATACCAAAAAAATTACTGAAGCAATGCGCCTTGTGGCTGCGGCCAAAGTGCGTCGGGCTCAAGAGCAAGTGATTGCAACCCGCCCTTTTGCTGATCGTCTAGCACAGGTACTCTATGGACTCCAAACCCGCTTGCGGTTTGAGGATGTAGACCTGCCTTTGCTGAGGAAGCGGGAAGTTCGTACTGTTGGTCTGCTAGTGATTTCTGGCGATCGCGGCCTCTGCGGTGCCTATAACTCCAACGTCATCCGGCGGGCTGAAAATCGGGCCAAAGAGCTGAAAGCAGAAGGCTTGGATTACAAGTTCATCATGGTGGGCCGCAAATCCTTCCAGTACTTTCAGCGTCGGGATCAACCGATCAGTGCTAACTATACAGGTTTAGAGCAAGTGCCGACGGCTCAAGAAGCCTCCGAAATTGCAGACGAAATCCTGTCACTATTTTTGTCAGAAAGTGTCGATCGCATCGAGCTGGTTTACACCCGCTTTGTGTCCTTGATCAGCTCTCGGCCTGTGATTCAGACGCTGTTGCCTCTCGATCCTCAGGGATTAGAAACACCTGATGACGAAATCTTCCGGCTAACCACTCGCGGTGGGCAGTTCCAAGTCGAACGCTCCAAGGTTAGTTCTGAAGCCAGAGTGCTACCTCGCGACATGATCTTCGAGCAAGATCCAGTGCAAATTCTAGATGCCCTCTTGCCTCTCTACCTAAACAATCAGTTACTGCGAGCCTTGCAAGAATCGGCTGCGAGTGAACTGGCAGCTCGAATGACCGCCATGAACAACGCCAGTGAGAACGCCAGTGAGCTGATTAGTGGCTTGACTTTGTCCTATAACAAAGCGCGTCAGGCCGCCATCACTCAAGAAATTCTAGAAGTGGTAGGTGGTGCTGAAGCCCTAGGCTAAACGCCAAAGAACTTACTTGAGATAAAAATCAAGCCTGCGTCTGATTGATTTCAGGCGCATTTTTTGTTGATTCAGCGCATGCTCCTGCGTGGCGCATCTCGTGAAACAATAAAAAAGAGCAAAGAAAAGCTGTTGTTGTCTTGGGGTTGTCACCCTTCATTATCGTTTTATGTCCCAAATCTACAAAGTTCAAATTCAGCATCAGGGCAACACCCATGTCTTAGAAGTGCCAGCCGATCGCACTGTCTTAGAGGTAGCGACAGAAGCGGGGGTAGAACTACCCAGTTCTTGTAACGCTGGAGTCTGCACTACTTGTGCAGCACAGATTACAGAAGGTAAAGTGGAGCAGGGTGACGGCATGGGGATTAGTCAAGAGTTACAGCAACAAGGCTATGCACTTTTATGTGTGGCTTATCCTCGCTCTGACCTCAAGATTGAAACTGAAAAAGAAGACGTTGTATACCATTTGCAATTTGGACAATTTCAAGAGCGCAAATAGTGCCTTATTCCGAAATAAAAAGGCTTCGCTCAGAAGCAGCCAGTTGCTAACTTCTCCAAAGTTATCCGTACGCAGCAGCAATGTGGCATAAACTAATACAGCATTGGAATCAGCAACTATGACGACTCACTTTATTACAGCTGAAATTGATCTACAAGAGTGCCCAGTAGCGATGCACCAAGCAATTGAGGCAGAACTGCAAAAGCGGGGTGAACCCTTGCGTTGGGCAGTTACCGATGTCAACGTGGAGCAACAAAAAGCCTATGTTGATGCGATCGTAACCTCTGATGCCGTCACGTCTGATCCTATAGCCACGGTTTGATTCAGCGACCCTACACTGTTCTATTAATTGTTCCGACTGGGATTGGGGCGGCGATCGGTGGCTATGCAGGAGATGCTTTGCCTGTAGCACGAGCGATCGCGCAAGTTGCAGATTGCCTAATCACCCACCCCAACGTCCTTAATGGGGCACAACTCTACTGGCCCTTACCCAATGCACTCTATGTCGAGGGGTACGGGCTAGATCAGTTTGCAGCAGGCCAATGGGGCTTGCGATCGGTGCATCAAAACCGAGTGGGGTTGGTGCTCGATCAAGGCATAGAACTAGAGCTACGAGTGCGACAGCTACAGGCCGCAGATGCGACTCGCGCCACCTTGGGTTTGAACCTTACTGATTATGTCGTCACCGATGCCCCGCTAGGTGTGGAGTTACGCACTGCGGATTCTGGCGCAACTTGGGGTACGATTCAAAACCCCGATAGTTTGCTACGGGCGGTTGAACAACTAATTACACAGGCCCAGGCCGAAGCGATCGCAGTAGTCGCTCGATTCCCGGACGATACAGGTAGCAAAGCGTTACAAGAGTACCGTCATGGGCAGGGGGTTGATCCCTTAGCAGGCGCAGAAGCGGTGATCAGCCACTTGGTCGTCCGAACCTTCCAAATTCCTTGCGCCCACGCCCCTGCCCTAGCACCACTTCCTATTGATCCAGAGCTCTCGCCTCGCTCTGCTGCTGAAGAATTGGGATATACTTTCCTGCCCTGTGTGTTAGCAGGGCTGAGCCGCGCTCCCCAATTTATTACCCAGCCTCAGAACCGTATTAGTAACAGCAGCGAGTTGTGGTGCGATCGCGTGGATGCAATCGTCATTCCTGAAACAGCTTGTGGGGGCAGTGCTGTGTTAAGTTTCAGCCAGTCTCAGGCCCAAATCATTACGGTGCGAGAAAATCAAACTAAAATGCGAGTGCCGCCCTCTCAATTGGGCATCAAAGCCATCTCAGTCAACTCTTATCTAGAAGCGCTTGGTGTGTTGGTAACGCATCGAGCAGGAATTAGCCCTACTGCTCTCCAGCCCCACATCGCACGCATCCGTCACCTTTCGACCTGAAATTTAGCCTGAAACAAGTGTTGGCTTAATTTAGGTTTTAGTTAAGCTGTAACGTACGGGCTATCTCTAGGCTCTGTTCGCATAGCAGTTGAGTTGTAACTTAGCGTTCCCTCAGTTTTGTGGCAAACCAGCTCCCCCAGACTCCCGAAACCGAAACTCTAACCCGCGTCCAAGTGCTAATTGCAATGGGTGTCACAGCTCTATTTTTGCTGATGATTGCCAAGATTTGGCAGAGAGTTGGGGCAATCCCACTTCTACCGCTCAATTGGATGGGAAACTCGCTCTTGCTAGGGGTGGGGCTTGGTTTAGGCATTTCTGCCACCAGTGCCATCATTTATCGCTTCTGGCCGGCTTATCGACAAAGCGCAAATCTTTATCTAGAACTCGTCCTTAAACCTCTGACCTGGCCCGATTTAGTTTGGTTAGGCCTGTTGCCTGGGTTAAGCGAAGAATTGCTGTTTCGTGGCGTGATGCTACCCGCTTTAGGATTTAACCTGACGGGGGTGGCTATCTCCAGCTTATGTTTTGGGGCACTTCATCTGAGTAGTTTTAAGCATTGGCCCTATATGGTGTGGGCCTTGACCATTGGTGTGGTATTAGGACTCAGTGCCTTGATTACAGGAAATTTGTTTGTGCCCTTAGCGGCTCATGTTGTAACTAATTTAATTTCTGGCTGTGTCTGGAAGTGGCACAGTGAGAGAAAACATAGCTCCTCTAGCTGAATTTAACGACTACTACAACAGCGAAAAGCTAAACGGTAAGACGGTAAAGATCAATTACTGCCCCTAAAATCTGAGTCCGGCTAAACCGCTAGCGCTTTCTCGATGAATGCAACCATCTGCGATCGCATCGCGCAAAATGGCTAACAAAGACCAATCGCGATCGCTCAGGCCACCCTGCTGTATCAAATAATGAATTTGAGTTTCAGCGGCGGGGGAGAGGAGCCCAGACGAGAGCGCGTTGCGAACAAAAAATTCAACGCTATCGGTGCTCAAACTGTTATCAGTGGCGCTGGTTAAATTCAACATCATTATTTGATCAGGCGGGAACTGAGCAGACAGAACATAAAAGTTTAGCTTCACTTCCGCTTCTATAGATTCCCGAATTCTTCCCTAGTTCCGCACCATACAAATGGGGGATTTCGATGGCAGGAGGAGAGAGAAGGGGTAAAAAAAGACAGATGTATGTCTTTAGCGTTCCCCAGCATGGGATGAAACTGTACTTTGTACCGTTCCGTGAAAATTGTTTTGACTCCTGGCTCTTGGCTCCTAGCTTCTGGCTTCTCGCTCCTATCGCCTGCTTCATCCCTCCTCCTTCTTACAAAAAAAGCCCCTCCTAGCTTAGGAGAGGCATAGTCTGGAGTGAAAGAGAGAAAGTTGATGAGTTAACCGACGGCAAGCGCACCAGCAACAGCAGAGGCCAAGGCTGAGACAGCAGCGGTACCAAATAACCACCAAGCAGCACTAGCAGCCGCTTTCCGAGTTTCTTCAGCTTGATGCTGCGCCTGTCGCTTCATGTCTTCTAGACGACGTTGAGCTTCGTGTTGGATGCGCTCAGCCCGCTGAAGGACGCTATTTCTGGCTCCTTCAATTTGGTCAACGATGCGGTTGGCATCTGCTTCCGAGATGTCTTCGCGGGAACTGAGCAGCGCCACCAAGGTACCGCGATCGAACTGGCCTAGGCGAGATCGTAAGGCGTCAAATCCAGCTTGCGGATCATCAAACACGGTGCGTAAATCGCGCTTGATGCCTTCGTAGTTTAGCTCTGGGCGATCCAACGAGTTCAAGTAGTTGCGGATACGAGCAAAAATACCGTCGATCACCGACTGAATCTGGTTCTGAACGTTCTGGATTTGCACTTGCACTTGCTCCCGGACGGAAAGAACTTGATCCACGATGCGGCTGGCTTCTGCTTCTGTCATGTCAGAGCGTTGAGATAACAGAGCCACAATGGTCGAGCGATCCACATGGGAGAGGCGATCGCCCAAGTTACCTAAACCAGCCCGGGGGTCACGGAGTAGCAACTGCAAGTCGCGTTTAATGCCGTCTGGATTCAGTTCTTCTTTATCGGTGTTGCGTAGATAGTTTTGCAGATTGGCTTGAAAATCCCGGACTTGCTCCTGGGTTCGTGCTGCCAAGCGACGCGGGGCTCTAACTATGCTCCGGATCGCCTCTTGCATCTGATCCACAATCCGGTTAGCTTGATCTTCGGTCATATCTTGACGCTGGCTAAGCAACCGCACCAGCGTTTCGCGATCCACTTGAGACAAGCGTCTTCTCAGCGCCAAAGTTCCTTCTTTAGGGTCGTTCAGCAGCGTTTGCAAGTCGCGCTGGATACCGACTGGATCGAGTTCTTGCAAGTTGGTACTCCGCAAGTAGTCGGCGATCGCGGTGGTGGTTTTGTCGTACTGCTCTTTGGTCTTGCCTACAACAATCTGGGGTACATGAGTCATGCTGTACCAGTTGCTTTCGACTTGATCAAAGATTTGGCTGGCTTCTTCCTCGCTAATATCGGGGCGCTGAGCCAACAGTTTGACAAAGGTATCACGATCGACTGCCGAAAAGCGCCAACGTAAGGCTCTAAAGCCAGCTTGGGGATCATCGAGCAAGGTTTGCAGATCGCGCTTGATGCCTTCGGGATTCAGTTCAGAACGGCCCGTGTTTTGCAGGTAAGACTCTAGGCGTTGGCGCAACTCAGTCGCTTTCGATTGGGCTTGGTCTTGAACAGACTGCGCTGAACCCAAAACGCGATCGCGGGTGCTTTCCAGTTGGCTGACAATGCGATCGGCTTCTTCTTGGCTTAGGTCTTGGCGCTGAGCAAGTAACTGCACTAAGGTATCGTGATCAAAATGGTTCAGGCGATCGCCCAGTTCCTCATAACCCGCTTCCGGATCTTCGAGTAAGGTCTGGAAGTCTCGCTCAATGCCTTCAGGGCTGAGTTCAGCTTTGTCCGTGGAGCGTAGATAATTCTCAACTCGGCTGCGGAGATCTTGTGATTCTTCCTGATCGGCTGCCAGCGTGACCGTAGCAAGAATTTCTTGGCGAATCCCTTCCAGTTGATCGGCAATGCCTCCAACTCTAGCGGGGGAGAGATCACCGCGCTGTGTAAGCAAATCCACAAAGTAGCTGCGGTTCAATTGATCTAGTTGCTGCTTCACCGCATTGGGGTCGGCTTCTGGATCGTGGAGGACGTTGCGGAATTCGTACTTAATCGTTTCTCGGTTCAGATGCCAAGCATAAGAATTGAGCACGTAGTTTTCGATATCGGCCCGGATAGGGTTAAAGGGTAGAGCGGGAGCTTTATCAGCAACTTGGCTACCCACTTTGTTGGCTTGCTCTCCCAACTTATCTTTGAAACCTTGCAACTGACCCATTACCTTTTCCACATCTAAATCGGAAAGGTCAGTGCGGCCCAATACCGTACCTGTAAGAGCGGTCATGCCTAACTGAGTGGCTCGCTCGATCAAGCCAGGCGTTTGCTGTTGTTGACTTCCACCTTGGTTGGAACGGCGAACTTCAGCAATCAGTTGGTCTAGTTTGCTGCCTAGTTCATTGGAGCGCAAGTTTTCTGGCCGAGCTGAAGACAAATAGTCACGTAATTGCCCCATCAGGTCTTGCTGCCCTTGTTGGCTCAGGACTTGCTGCCACACACCTTCCAACTGATCGACGATCCGGCTGATGTCGCGCTTGGAGAGATCAGTACGGCTGCTGACTAAATTGACAAAGGTTTGCCGATCGATGTGGCTGAGGCGATCGCGTAGAGATTCTCCTACCCCCCCTGCACTCTGAGCTAAAGACTTTAACTCTGGGGTATTCACCAAATTTTCGAACTCACCCCGAATCCGCGAAATGTCCAACTCAGTTGGCTTCAAGCGATCGAGATAGTCTTCGATGCTTTCACGAATACTAACTGGGTCCATACCTACGGTAAATTCCCGGCGCACGGCTGCGGCTGCGGCTTCTGCGGTTGCTACCACTTGGTCGCTGGCAGATTTACCCGCGATCGCGGCAGTTGCAGTACCGAGAACTGCTTGAAACCCTGAAGTAGCGGTGTTCACCACTGAACCGATTAGAGAACCCACAGTGGTAGAACTGACCCACACCAGCAGGGTGAAGTAAGCACCCCAAATCACCAAGCCCACAATCGCGCCTAAGACAGCGCTTTCGATCAAGCTCAGCTTAACAGCGAGTAAGCAAGCAATGAACAGAGCAATGGTGACCGTCACCAGCGTCCACAGCCCTAAAGCAGTGCCAACTTTGCGGATCGTACCACCCAGGCTACCTGAGTCTTTATGGCTAGAGTGGCTGGAGTGGTCGTCAGATTGGTGCCCTAAATAAGAAATTCCGGCGGCGACAGAAAGATTGGTTAAAACTAATTGAATGGCAAAAGCTAGAACTAACCCTGCGATCAAAGCTACAAAAAATTGGGGGCCTGAAAAGACAAGTGCAGCTTCTTCGGCAGTGGTAACTCCTCCACCCACGGGCACTTGTGCAATCCAGAATTGCCCCTGGAATAATTCCCGTGCAATTCCTATAGTGTGAAACATGATTTTCCCTCGTTAAGGCTAAGATCCACGCAAATCTGAGCTTGCCTGCATCCCAGCGCTATATTTCTGCAAGACTAATAACCCTCACGCTCAGAATCTCCGACTCAGAGGGTATAAAGCATCTCTCCCAAGTCTGAAATGAACTCTATAGGGAGATGAAGTTATACAGGGAGGGCTGCTAAAGGCATAGTGCTCACGAAAGGCCCACGAGGGGATCAGAATTTGTTGCTGGCTCAAGGTGTTTCTGCTAACCAACCTGGATCGTCACGAAACCTTGTGATTAACTGTTGTTTGCGGTCTTCTGAGAGCCAACTGGACTGAATACCCTGAAGAATCAAGGCGCGAATGAAGTTGCGATCGCAGCCCAATTTCTCTTGCAGCAGTTGATACTCAGTTGCTAAGGAATTACCAAACATTTTAGGGTCATCGGTATTGACGGTTACTACTAAACCGCGCTCCCAATAGCGTCGAATCGGATGCTGTTCTATAGCAGGCACAACCCCAGTGCAGACATTCGACCAAGGGCACATTTCTAAAGGGATGCGATGTTCGGCTAAGTAATCTAATAAGGCAGGATCTTCCTCGGCGCGAGTGCCATGACCGATGCGATCGCATTTCAGGCTGTGAATGGCTCCCCAAATACTCTCTGGGCCTGCTGCTTCTCCTGCATGGGCACTAGTGCGAAAACCCAACCGCCGCGCTTCTGCGTAAACTGACTCAAACAGTTCTGGGGGAAACTGATGCTCTGAGCCACCAATGCCAATACCAACCACACCTAGTTCTTTGACCTCGTTAATTTCGGCCAAGGTAATCGCAGCAGATTCAGGGCCAAAGTCACGTACACAATCGGCAACCAATGCCACCTCAATTTCTGGAACTTGCGCCAAGCCTTGCCGAATAGCCGCAGTGATCTCTTGCGTTTTTAAGCCATGCCTAGCAAAGTCACTGGGTGAGAAAAAAGCTTCGACGTATTGAATATTTTGACGAGCCAAATCTTCAGCTACAGCCGCAGCGATTAAAGTGAAGTCTTCGTACTCGCGCAAAAACTGGTTTTTCCAGATCCAAGTCGCAATGAAATGGGGAAAGTCATGATATTGAAACCGCTGCTTTAAGGCTTCCAGGTTCGGTACTTCTGGATCGCCGCCATACTTCTGCATAAGTTGCCACAGGGTTTCGTAGGGGATTGCTCCTTCTAGGTGCAAATGCAACTCAACTTTGGGCACCTGTTCAAACCAGATGGAAGCAGCGAGGCTTGAAGCATTCATAACGGAAGTGGCAGCTATTTAAGCCGTTTAAGTAGTAACAGAGAAAAACGTGGTAGGCACGACACCTGCTTTCTGGGCTGCGGCTAGAGCGATCGCCGGAGGAAAAATTCGATGTTCTTGCACTTGAATCCGAGCTTGCAGCATCTCCGGAGTATCTTCGGCTAAGATGGGCACCGCTGCCTGCATCACGATCGGGCCACTATCCACTTCTAAATGCACATAATGCACAGTGCAGCCAGAGATCTTCACCCCTGCCTGTAACGCTTGTTCGACCGCACGAATGCCAGGAAAACTGGGCAATAAGCTGGGATGAATGTTCAGCATTTGGTCGGGGAATGCGTCAATTAGCACTTGCGTCACCCGCCGCATCCAACCCGCCATAATCACCCATTCCACACCATGCTGCTTCAGAGTATCAGCAATGCGGCGATCGAGATCTTCGCGAGACGAAAAGGTGCGGTGATCTAACAAAACAGAGGGAGTGCCCCAACGCTCTGCCCGCTCTAACGCCTTGGCGTTGGGATTATTACAGATCAAAACTTGAATGGTGGCATTGAGCTGCCCATCTGCAATAGCTTGAGCGATCGCCTCAAAGTTGCTACCCGAACCAGAAGCCATCACACCTAGCTTTAAAGGAGTCGCCGCAGGGGTAGTGGATGTAGAAGCAACGAGAATCGGTGAAACGAGGCTAGGGGTAGAATCCAGGCTGGAAGCAGGCACCGCAGAGTGAGAAGTCATGAAATCAGGAAGGATCGCTCAAAAATTGCCCTAGCGTAGTCGCTGACTGAGCGCTAGTCTCAGAATTGTAACAGCAGAGCCCTTCATCCCACGCTCGTTAGTAGAAACTTGCTATGTCTCTGTGGTCATTTCGTCGCCAATCTCATCGTGACCGCCCTCCCATACCTGAAGGAAATCAGGAAAGTGCGATCGCCGCTTGGTTGTTTTTAGCGCCTGCGTTATTGCTCCTCAGCATTTTTGTGCTAGGGCCAATTGTTTATTTAATCTATCTCAGCTTTACAGCGGGCAGCTTTACTCGCACGGGCACTCATTGGGTTGGTTTCAGCAACTATTGGCGCTTATTCCTCAACCCAGATTTTTGGCAAGTGCTAGGGAATACCCTCTATTTCACGGTGGCGACCGTCGCTCCTAGCCTAGCAATCTCTTTGGGGTTGGCAGTGCTGCTAAATCGAGCCTTTGCCTTACAAGGACTGTTCCGGGCTGCTTATTTCATTCCTTCCATTACTTCGCTGGTGGCGGTGGGGCTGGGCTTCCGGTGGCTGTTTCAAACAGAAGGCCCGATCAATACTTTGCTAGGCGCGATCGGGCTAGAGCCGATTGCATGGTTGGGCAGTACAACTTGGGCGATGCCTGTGCTGATTTTGCTGAGTATCTGGAAGCAACTGGGCTTTAATATGGTAGTGTTTTTGGCGGGATTGCAGACCATTCCGGTGAATCGCTACGAAGCGGCAGAACTGGATGGGGCTGATGCTTGGCAGCAGTTTTGGCATATTACGCTACCGGGATTGCGACCTACACTAGTTTTTGCCGCTGTTACTACAGTCATCTTCACGCTACGGAGTTTTGAGCAGGTGTATGTGATCACGGAAGGTGGCCCGCTTAACTCCACTAACTTATTGGTCTACTACATCTATGAGCAAGCGTTTGCTCAATTTGATTTTGGCTATGCCGCCGCCGCTGCTACGGTTCTGCTAGGAGCGACCTTGGTGTTGGTTTATTTGCAGTTGCAAACCTGGAGCGAATAGCTGCCTGATACTTGGCCGCTGCATGGGGATTGCTTACAATCGACGCATCTCTAACCCATCTCTACAGGAGGCATCACATCTTGATTAACTACATCACGTTGATGCTAATTAACTTGGTGGCAGGACTGGTTTTACTAGCTTGTTTTGTTTACGAAGGCTTAGATGGCCCCAACCCCAAACGTTGGGTTCCTGGATTCGGCATGGTGGGCGCGATCGCCCTCTCTACCGGATTCCATATGATTTGGCATTGGCCAATTCGAGGCAGCTACAATATTGCCTTTGGTGAGACAACGGTTCTATTTGGGATTTTGTTTGTGGGAGCATCTCTGGCTCTGGCGCTGGGCTGGGATCTGCTGACGGTGGCGATTTACGCCTTCTTTGCAGGAGTCACCGCGATCGTCATTGGTATCCGCGTCATCGACTTAGAAATGACTCGCCGCCCGCTCATTTCTGGCTTGGGTTTTATTCTGACTGGCTTGGGTGGGGTTTTTGCCGCTCCTGCTCTGTATTGGCAGACCAACCGCGCATTTCGCTTAGCTGGAGTTGCAGTACTCGCGATCGCAGCCACAATTTGGGCCTTTACAGGTTACATGGCCTATTGGGGCCACCTGGAAGGCTCCAGCAATTGGACACCCCCTGGCATGCAGTAAGTCCACAGCAAACAGCACGCTTCGGTTCTGATTTAGCCAGATTGCTAATTAGGACATAAGCCGTTCTGGCACTCTGGCCCACGAGCCACATGGGCATTATAGAAAGCTGCGACGGTTGTGGGATCGTAGCGATCGAGCTTTTGCAAATAGCCCCAAGCAGTCAGCGCGATCGGTGTATCCATATTTTGGCGGGGTGTCAAAATAATCCGAGGATTATTCTTGCTGAGTTCTCGTACCTGAGCTTTGATTTGCTCTAGCACCTGGCCTTGGACCTGGTCAGGTTTATAGCTAATAACAACGCCACCATGCTCTAAGTTATGCACCAGTCTTTCGTCTAGGGGCGCTTTGGCATGGATGCCCCACTGCGCCCAGATGGCATAGTGAGGACCAGAAGTGGGGGGATTTGAGTTGTACTTAACTTTCTCAGTTTCTGGAACGTGGTCTTGGCCCAGTTTCGGTAAGGTGGTCCCGGGTAACTCAGCATTAGCGGGTCGAGGTGGCAAAGGTGAGCCTGGAGTTTCTACTTTAAAGAACTCATCTCCAGTAGATGCCTGAGCCGTTTGCTGACTCATGGGCTTCGTATCTGTCTGCTGGGTACTGGGATCTGGCTGTTGCTGAGTACAACCTACTGCCACCCCACCCCCAACTAGCAAGACGGGGATCAAGAGCCAACTGTTGACCTGCAACTTGTCCTGCCACGCTCGATTATGCTTCCGCAATCCTGTTGATTTGCTCACCTGGTTTCACCTATTTTTTGCGGGTTTCGCTTTCACCTGGATGCGCTAGCCAACAGGATATCCCGCAGCCTCGATCGCCTGTTTCACAGCTACTTCCGAAGCTTGAGTGTCCACCTGCACCACTTTTGTCTTGGGATCAGCGGCGATCGTGGCTGAGGCATCAACCTGTTTGACCGCTTGAGTAATGGTATCGACACAAGCACTACAAGCCATGCTAGGAACTTTGAACTGAATAGACATAAAAACAAACCACCCAATCAACTACAAACTAAAACAGGTCATCTTTAACCTAGCTCGAACCACATCTGGCATAGCCATCGATTCATTGAGCTACCCTTACTTTAAAGTCTCCTCATAACTGGAGAGTCAAGGAGTGAGTCGGAAAAGAAAGCGCGCAGGAATCAGTAGCTTCTTGGATAGCTCAGTGGGACCGTAGAAGCAGCAGAAATAGGGAAAAAGCGTTAAAGCGATCGCTAGCTTCCCAAAGCTGTAGCAAACCGGAGGCTAGAACTTTGATGTCCTGGTAGAGGCTTACTCTTCTCCTGTAAAAAGAGGAAAGCAGCAATTTGACGGTACTCTGAAATCACATTTTCACAAGCGATCGCACATTTTTGCAGACGTTCGTCTGGGTACTTTTCGCACTCTCTAGCGCAGACATCAGCCAAATCAGCGCAGGCTTGAGCAATCAGAACCACAAAACGGGGACCATGATTCATCAACGTGGCGGCACAGATCCAACAAAGGTCAGCACAGTCTTGGCAAAGACTCGCACATTCTGTTAAATCAGCTGGCTGCATTTCCGCAGAAGCCTGACATTCCAAAGCGCAATGATTAATCGCATCTAAAAAAGCTTGATATTGGTGATAAGCCATTGAAAAAATAATCAAATTCTTCTAGCTTGCTTATCGGCTAAAATCGCAAAACTTTCATCGCCCGCAAGCAACACTTCTGAAGTCAGAAATAACAAATGTTAGGCGTCTACGAAGACAACTCAGCTTTTTCAAACAAAAAAACAGGTGCCAGTGAACACCTGTAAATGGATTAAATTGTGAGTTAAAAATCTCTAAGCTACATCCTTAGACTTTAGAAATAAAACTTCACAAAAGTACTAGTTTGTGTAGAAAATGAGGTCAAAAATATCCAGCTTCTACAAACTCTTGAGCATCTTAGCCAGGATTAACTCGCATTAATAC
Source organism: Trichocoleus desertorum ATA4-8-CV12 (assembly GCA_019358975.1). NCBI lineage: Bacteria > Bacillati > Cyanobacteriota > Cyanophyceae > Leptolyngbyales > Trichocoleusaceae > Trichocoleus > Trichocoleus desertorum. The sequence goes on along the minus strand of JAHHIL010000037.1, from coordinate 4,299 downwards.
CTGTCCGTACTCCACTGGCTCGCCATTCTGAACCAAAATTTCCATCACCTCGCCGCTCACTTCTGCTTCTAGCTCGTTCATCAGCTTCATGGCTTCGATAATGCAGACAGTTTGGCCATTACGAATGCGATCGCCCATATCCACAAAGGGAGGTTCATCCGGCGCAGGAGAGCGGTAGAACGTACCAACCATCGGTGAAGTGACATCTAACCACTTGGTCTTATCAACAGAGGGCACCGCAGAGCTAGCCGTAGCAGGCGCAGCAGGTCCTGGCGTAGCCGATGCCGCACGAGACTCTAGTGTAGATGGAGATGTGGTACTTGCAGCAGTAACAGGTGGGGCCAATTCAACACTAGGAACACCACCACTACTAGCAAACGTGGACTCGATGGCCGTCCCTTGACCACTAACTTGAACCCCCTTACGGACAGTCAGTTCAAAGTCAGCACTTTTAATTGTCAACTCGCCAATATCAGTCTGGCCCAGAGTGACTAGTAGGTTGCGGAGTTCTTCAAAATTCAATTGCACAGTGTTTATGACCCCAATCCAATGAGCCGTTCTAAATCAGCTCGTCTTTACTGAATACACATTGTCAACAGTGCAATTTAGCACACTGCCAACAAAGTACTGACCCGCACTGATCCCAGCTTTAGTCTTTTTCACGACCTAGGTAGGTATCGCTGCGAGTATCAACCTTGATGCGCTCTCCAATCGTAATAAAGAGAGGTACCATAACTTGAGCACCTGTTTCTACGGTCGCGGGCTTAGTGCCACCTGTAGCGGTATCACCTTTAACCCCAGGATCAGTTTGAGTCACTTCTAGAACCACAGAGTTAGGCAGTTCTACTTCCAGAACTTGGGCACCCCAGCGAACAACGTTGACTTCCATCCCTTCTTTGAGGTACTTCACGCGATCGCCAATCTGGGAAGCGCTTAAGCGGCCTTCTTCATAAGTTTCCATATCCATAAAGACGAAATCTTCGCCGTCTTTATAGGTATGTTGCATGGTGCTCTTTTCCAAATTAGCCTGCGGCACAACCTCCCCAGCCCGGAAGGTTCTTTCTACCACGCTGCCATTTTGAGCGTTCTTCAGTTTGGTACGAACGAAGGCAGATCCTTTACCAGGTTTGACATGGAGAAATTCCACAACTCGCCACACGTTGCCATCCAATTCGATTGTGACGCCGGGTCGAAATTCGTTACTGGAGATCATGAATCTTGTGTCTGGGCAGAACAATTGGCACCCTATTGTACCGCTGAGCGGGTACTTCTCAGTACCCCTCTTTGGAGAAGTTCCCTAAACAAGTTAACCTCTCAAAACCACGACTCCTCGCAATCCTGACTCAGAGACACTCGATTTCCAAATGTTATCTTGCTGGAATCTATCCCAGGCTCTCTAGATCTCTCTAAGGCTCTCTAGAGGGAAACACTGTGGCAAGATTAAAAATGGAATTTCCATAACTTTTCAATCAATCACAACCGGAACCAGTCCAAGGCACACGGGGATGAATTTATGCTTCATTTAAGTCGTTCGCGGCTCACTTCACGCCAGAGCTGGCTAAAGTTAGGTCTCTTAGCGTTCTTGATGATGACACTGTCTGTAAGCTTTAGTCCAGTCGCATGGGCTGCCGATCGCGTAAGCCGATTGCCTGCTGGGAACGCAATCACAGATGGCAAGGTGTTGTTGCGCTATGCCCTGCCCATCGATAACAAAGATATTAGAAAGGTTCAAACCAGCCTTGAAGACATTACCACCCAACTTCGCGCTAATCGCCGCTGGGGAGCTATTTCTAGGGATGCAAGCAAAGCAGCTTCTATTTTGCAGAAAAACCAAGCCGCTCTATTAGCCAGTATTCCTCCCGACCAGCAGCAGCAAGCCGAGGCTCTAATCGCGGAGATGCAGCAAGAGGTTGCTGGCCTGCAAGCGGCGGCTGAGGCCAAAGACAAGGAGCAAATTCGTCAAAAACAAGCTGAACTACTCGACCATGTGAGCGAGTTGGAAGAAGCGATGGTGCAAGAATTTCCCTTTGAAGTACCCGCCGAGTACAGCAACCTGCCGCAGTTGAAAGGCCGAGCCACAGTAGCTGTGGAGACGAGCAAAGGGCCCTTAACGGTGGTTGTAGATGGCTACAGTGCTCCCGTGACTGCTGGGAACTTCATTGATTTGATCCAGCGCAATTTCTACAACGGCTTAGAATTTACCCGCGCTGAAAATTCTTATGTGCTGCAAATCGGTGATCCACCCGGACCCGAAGAAGGTTTTATTGACCCCGCAACGGGAAAGTACCGTGCAGTTCCCCTCGAAGTCTTGGTTCAAGGCGATGATGCCCCCACCTATGGCATTACCTTAGAAGATGCAGGTCGCTACAAGGATCTGCCAGTCCTGCCTTTTTCAGCTTTTGGGGCGCTGGCCTTAGCTCGCCCAGGAGAAGATCCGAACGGTGGTTCGTCGCAATTCTTCTTCTTTTTGTTTGAGCCAGAACTTACACCCGCTGGCTTGAATTTGTTGGATGGTCGTTATGCCATTTTTGGCTACGTTACTGAAGGTAAAGATGTCCTAGACGAACTCAAAGCGGACGACAAAATTATCTCGGCCAAGGTCGTCAAGGGCGCAGAGAATCTAATTCAGCCAAAAGCTGCTTAACTTCACAATCGTTATCCTGTGGGTAGGGAAGTTTACTGAAACGACTTTTCTGCCCTTTTTCTTGAGTGGCCTCTAGGAACTGGATTTATGATTCTCATTGAGTTGGTGTTTGCGATCGCTCTGGGGATTTTCGTCGTGCTGCTGCTGGTCAACTCGATGCAGCGCGATCAACAGCAGCAACGGCTGAGAAATGCTTTCTATAAACAGTTAGAGGCAGAAAACGGCTATATTTCACTGATTCAATTAGTTGCAGCAGCCCAAGTAGATCCGGGATTAGCTCAGCAATTTTTAGAACGCCAAGCGCAACTATTAACCGCTACCCCAGAAGTAGACGCTGACGGTGACACCTTCTACCGCTTTCCCAAACTACGTCCCAGTGATGTAGCACGCTGATTTTCTAGGCGTTGCATGACAATTCCATTACCAAAACAAACTCAGTGCTAGACCACGACCTGTGACTGACGATTTACTCAGGTTGAAAGTCCAAGATTTAGGAGAACAAGCCCTACTACAACGTCTACAGCGCTTTTGCCCTGAAGAAATTGTGGGCGATGATGCCGCTGTTCTCCAGACTCAACCACAACTCGATCTGGTGATTACAACGGATGTATTGGTAGACGGGGTGCATTTTAGTGTTGGCTTAGCAACGCCCAATATCTATACAACTTCTCCGGAAGATGTCGGTTGGCGAGCTGCCGCAGCAAACCTCTCAGATTTAGCCGCGATGGGAGCCACTCCACTGGGAATTACAGTGGGCTTGAGCATCCCTGGAGATACGCCCGTTGTCTGGATTGAGCAGATTTACCAAGGCTTAAGCGCTTGCTTGCAGCAGTTCAGCACTCCAATTGTAGGCGGAGATGTGACGCGATCGCCCATCCTGACCTTAGCAATTACTGCCTTCGGCCAAGTGGCACCCCATCAGGTACTCCGCCGATCTACCGCTCAACCGGGAGATGCGATCGTGGCGACAGGTTGGCATGGTGCCTCTAGAGCAGGTTTAGAACTCTTACTCCACCCTGAGCTGGGTCATGAGTTAAGTGAGAGCGATCGCACCTACCTCATCCAAGCCCACCAGCGCCCCAACCCCCGGCTCGACCTTCTGCCTTTGCTTCATCCCTCCTCCTTCCTCCTTCCTCCTTCTAGAATCGCTGGCATGGATAGCAGCGACGGCCTCGCTGATGCGATCGTGCAGATCTGCCGTATGAGTAAAGTGGGTGCCAGAGTCGAGCGCAGCCAAATCCCCATTCCACCTGCTCTAACTCGTTGGCATCCTGAACGAGCATTACAATGGGCGCTGTATGGCGGGGAGGATTTTGAATTGGTGTTGTGTTTGGAACCAACAGTCGCTCAAGCTTTAGTGGAACAGTTAGGATCAGGAGCCGCGATCGTAGGGACGATTACTACGGAACCCAACGTTTTACTAGTTGACACTACAGGCCACAACCTAAACGAAGCTTTGACACTAAAAAAAGGCTTTCAACACTTTTAGGCTGGCAATCTCTAGGTGTGCAAACCGAAGTAAGTCAGCAGTGACATACTCCTACGCTGATACTGACGCATACAGCGTAGGCTTCTCAGTGACCCCTGCTATTGCATCGGGCGTAGCCTGAGCTTTATTGACGGAATGCCCTACCGCCAAATACTTGATGTTGATT
>JAHHIL010000036.1 GCA_019358975.1 Trichocoleus desertorum ATA4-8-CV12 | reverse complement strand
CGCTTTGGCCGCAGCTGTGCTCTGAGCACAGCCGGAGTCTTTAGCTTTCATGTAGAGTTGAAGTTGTTGAAATTTAATTGGACCGGGCACTAGGCGTCTCTATGGCTATTAGTAGACAGTCCTAGTGGTCAGTCAATAAAATTTTGACGGGTTTCTGGGGCAAGATAGAGCTAGTTGATTGGAATCACCAAGACAATGCCCAAGAAATACGTTGTGCGTCTCACTGACATAGAACGGCAGCATCTGGAGCAGTTTACAACCACTGGCAAACATGCGGCTTATCAGATCACTCATGCTCGGATTCTGCTGAAAGCAGACTGCCATCAGCCAAATGGAAGCTGGCGGGACTCAGACATCAAAGAAGCTCTGGATGTGAGCATCAGAACAATTGAGCGAGTCCGTCAACGCTTTGTCGAAGAGGGCATGGAAGCGGCCATAAAGGTTCGTCCAGGAGGCGGGCGAAAACCCAAATTAACAGGCGACTTAGAGGCTCATTTGGTTGCCTTGCGTTGCAGCGAGGCTCCTTCTGGCAGAGGACGGTGGACAGTCCGATTGTTAGCGGACCAAATGGTTGAACTCGGTTATGTAGAACGACTCAGCCATGAGTGTGTGCGACAAGTTTTAAAAAAACGAACTGCAACCTTGGAAGCAAGAATGTTGGGTGATTCCACCGGAACAAAGTGCTGAATTTGTTTGGCGGATGGAGGCGGTGTTGGAGGTGTATCAAAGTTCCTATCATTCAGCCTTTCCGGTAGTTTGCATTGATGAGGCGACCAAACAGTTAGTCCCAGAAACTGTCAGGCCCATTCCAGCTCAGCCCGGTCAACCCGAACGAGTTGACTACGAGTATGAACGCAATGGCACCGCGAATTTGTTTATGATTTGTGAGCCGATTATCGGATGGCGACGAGTCGAAGTGACGGAACGGCGAACCGCGATTGATTATGCCCGTTTGCTGAAAACATTGGTCGATGAGGACTATCCCGAGGCCATTAAAATTACCGTGGTACAAGATAACCTCAATACTCATTGTCCAGCTTCGTTGTACAAAGGCTTTGAGCCTGCGGAAGCTCAACGGATTCTCAGTCATTTAGAGTTTTGTCCGATGCCGAAGCATGGAAGTTGGTTAAACATGGCTGAAATTGAACTGAGCGTTTTGAGCCGCCAATGTTTAGATCGTCGGATTGGCGATCTCAGCCTATTAAAGACAGAAGTAGAAGCCTGGCAGGAGCAGCGCAATCAAGAGAAGACCTGGATTGATTGGCGATTTACCACAGCAGATGCCAGAGTGAAGTTACATCGCCTTTACCCGTCAATTAATAATTGACTGACCACTAGTGTCTTTTCTTTAGGGTCCTAATTTGACGCGATCCCGTTCTAGAACAGGAGCTGAAATAGCGATCTCACGAGCGGTCTATGCAGTTGTCATCGGGGTCTATTTAATTGTCGTCCAACAGGTACCAGTTCTCCTGGCTTGACCAAGACTTGATCACCAATCTTTAGCTCAGAAATCGGGATGGCTCGTTCCTGCCCATGACGAATCACTCGTGCTGTATCAGCGGTTAAGCTCATTAAGCCCTGAATACTTCGCTCGGTTCGCTGCATGGCGTACCCTTCTAATGCCCCACTAATGGCAAAGATCAAGATGAGGACCGCCCCATCCACAATCAAGTAATACTCCTGCCGCCAGAGTCCTAAACTGGCAGCTCCCAACGCAGCCACTATCATCAGTAGGTCTACGTCGAGCTCTTTGTCTTCAAACAGAGTTGTTAAGCCTTCACGGGCACTCTCAAAACCGCCAATCACATAGGCAGCTGTCAGGATGAAAAGGGCAACTCCAATCCAACCGAAATTGAGCATTTGCCAGCCCAGGAAAACCAGAACCGCGCAGGCGATCGCTGCCACAACATCAGGGTGTTCCTTGAGAAGGCTTGAGAAGCGAGAGGTAGAAGGGGTAGCAGCACTCATGTTTCAAGACATCAGTTCAATACCCTCTCAGCCTAAACCTTAAGAAAGTGTTTGTAAAAAGTTGTTAAGCAGTTTTAGATTTCTATCTCCGCTGATTCTTCGTTCGTTGCCATTCCTCATCTCTAAGATCACTGTCATAGTAGCGTTGACTCATGATTTCGCTCCTAGAGGCTGGTTCCTTAGATATTGCTCATTTTATGGCCTGAATCCTTGCTCCTTTACATCTGTTTACAAACATTTTCTGACAATAATTGGTTTAAGAAATTAGCAATTACAGCTTGAGGGCACCTCGAAAAAGTTTTGAGACCTAGGTTTTAGGGCTAGATGAGTTGCCCAAGCTCATGACGAGGGGTAAGCAAATACTAAAGCAAGTTTTTCCTGGCTGCGATTCAACCAAAATCGTGCCTCGATGCCGATTTTCGACAATGCGTCGTACGGCTTCCAAGCCCAGCCCTGATCCTTTGCCTACTGGCTTGGTCGTGAAGAATGGCTCAAAGATACGTGACTGAAGTTCAGGTGGAATACCATTGCCAGAATCTGTGATGTCAACACGGATAGAATGGCCTTTGTGCTGAGTCGTAATGGTTAGTAATCCGGTGCCGTTCATGGCATCAATGGCGTTATCGATTAGATTTGTCCATACCTGATTGAGTTCGCTGCCGTAAGCCAGCAACTTGGGAAGCTGTTTATCGTAACACCGTTGAACTTGGATACACTGCTTGAGTTTGTGAGCAAACAGTCGCAGTGTATCCTCTAATCCTTGATGCACATCTACTTCTTGCTGAGTACCTTGATCTAGGTAGGAGTAGGACTTCATTGCTTGCACCAGTTCCGAAATTCGCTCTGCTCCCCGCAGACCATGTTTGATCATAGATATCACCTCAAATGAAAGTGATAGCCAGTGCAACCCAATCTCGCGCAGTTCAGTCGGATCATCTCGCCAACGTGCCATCAGTTGGTCTAACGTTTCAGTCTCAATACCTCCTTCTGCGAGGGGTTCTGCCAGTTTCCAAGCCTGGGTAACGCCATAGTCTTCTAGCCAGTTTTCCAAGAGATCTGTGCGATCGCTCAAGGTCACAGCATCTACGCGATTGTTGAGAATCAAGTCATAGCCTGCGTCTCGCGCTTGTAACCACTGTTGAGTATGAGCATCGTCCACTTGGCGTTGGCCGTAGACTAAGTTCATGCGCTGGAGTTCTAGAATAGCTGGGGGCATCTCGCGCAATGCCCGTACCAGAGCGGCGGCTGGATTGTTGAGTTCGTGAGCTAGACCTGCGGCCAGAGTGCCTAAGGCTGCCATTTTCTCTCGACCTCGGATGAAGGACTCTAACCCACGCAACCGCTTTTCCATAATGCGAAATACCATCCGCTCAAAGGTTCGGCATTCGTGTAGCAGGGTGAGAAAGTCATTGGCCTCAAGTTCATGCAGATAACAATCGCTCAATGCTCGCAGCGTCACAGGAGCAAGATCATCGGTCAGGACTTGAATTTCCCCGAAGAAGGCGGGCGCTTGATGTCGCCCCAGGGGAATTTCTACTCCTTCGGTACGGCGCACAACTGCCATCTGGCCCTTGACTAAGATAAACAAGCCTCGATGGGGGCCTCCCTCTTCAACGAGTGCTTCTCCCATCTGTACTTCCACAACCTGAGTGCGATCGCACACCCACTCCAATCGCGCTTGAGAGAGCTGCTGAAACGGCTCTAATCTGAGTAGGTCTTCAATGCACAACTTGCGGTTCACAGCGCTACACCTTACTCAAATAACGATGGATGAATTGCACCGCGATCGATCCTTCGCCCACACCCGATGCCACCCGCTTGATGGAGTTATATCGCGCATCTCCAGCGGCAAAAATGCCTGGAACACTGGTTTCCAAGAGAAAAGGAGATCGATCTTGATTCCAACCTTTGGGAGGCTTGCCATCGCAAATTAAGTCAGGCCCAGTCAGGATAAATCCTCGTTCATCTCGCTCCACTACACCCTCTAGCCAATCGGTTTTAGGCATCGCCCCGATAAAGATAAACAAAGAGGCAGCTTCGACGGTTTCGCTCTCGCCTGTGTGAATGTTTTTGATGACGATCGCCTCTAGGTTTTTGTCGCCTTTGACTTCTTCAACGGTGCAACCTACACAAACTTTGATGTTATTTGTCGCTTCTATCTGGTCAATTAAGTACTGCGACATACTTTTCGTTAATGGCGATCGCACCAACATCACGACTTCGAGGGCATATTTAGAGAAGTGCATCGCGGCTTGTCCAGCGGAGTTGGCACCGCCCACGATATAAACAGTTTCACCTTGACAAGCGATCGCTTCGGTCATCGCAGCTCCGTAGTAGACACCTGCCCCAGTGAGCTGATCCATCCCTGGCACATCCAGTTTGCGATAAGAAACTCCGGTTGCTACTAACAGCGCGTGACAACTGATTTCGCTGCCGTCAGCCAAATGCAGAATTCGGTAGGGATCAGTGATCTGGACTCCTGTTACTTCTTGAGGAGTGAGAATTTCTACCCCAAATCGCCGTGCTTGGGCTACCGCTCGCCGTGCCAAGTCTGCCCCACTTAAGCCCACCGGAAATCCTAAATAATTCTCAATGCGGGAACTGGAACCTGCCTGTCCGCCTGGGGCTTGGCGCTCAATCATGACGGTGCTGAGTCCTTCTGAGGCTCCGTAAACCGCAGCGGCTAACCCTGCGGGCCCTCCACCAATAATAGCCAGGTCGTAGAAAGGGCGTTCTGCTTGGGTTTGTAAGCCAATCTTTTCCGCGATCGCTAGATTCGAGGGTTGAATTAGGCGGGAACCATCAGGAAACAAAACTAATGGCAGTTGTTGCTTGCCATCGGCTTCGGCATATTCCAACAGCTGGGCCGCTTCATTCTCCAGTTCAATATCTAACCATTGGTAAGGTACTTGGTTTCGCGCCAGAAAGTCTTTTACTTGATGAGACAAGGGAGACCAGCGGTTACCAACCACCCGAATGCCCTCGAAGGGAGGCCGAAAGGACGCAAACCAGTCATCAAGCAAATCATCTAAAATCGGGTACAACCGCTCTTCTGGAGGGTCCCAGGGCTTGAGCAAGTAGTAGTCAATCTGGATGCTGTTGATGGCTCGAATGGCGGCATCTGTATCAGCATAGGCTGTGAGCAAGGCCCGCTTGGACTTGGGGTACAGATCCAGAGCTTGCTCAAGAAACTCAACCCCACTCATTTGCGGCATGCGCTGGTCAACCAGGAACAGGGCCACAAACTCATTTCGTAGCTTTAGTTGTTCTAACGCCTCTAGAGCCGCTGACCCAGAGTCGGCGCGAACGACCCGAAAGCGATCGCCATACTGATGCCGTAAATCCCGTGACACTGTTTGCAGCACATCTGGATCATCGTCCACAGTGAGAATTACAGGCTTTCCCATCACTCCAGCTCCTGCTATTCATTAGTCACGATTTTGCTTCAACACCAACAACCTCATAAATGATTCTTGTATATCATTTATCAGTGTGATGCTGCATTGTCGCATACATATTCAGATTTTTAATGTCAAGGATCTTTTCTAGTTGGCTCAGTAGTACCTCTAGTTGTTATATCTTTTAGGATTACGTTTGCGGTCGCGGAAAACTCAGGGCATGTGGCAATGTTGATGGCAACGCTGGGCAGTTTATTGAGCTGGGCGATCGCTCAGGTTATCCATCTTGGCGCTAGACCCGCTCAATGATTGGGCAGATAGTTTGGGCAGGATGCGCTGCAACTCCGCTGGAGCTAACATAATCACCTCACGAATGGACTTCAATTACGCCTCGAAACATATTCATGCCGCAGGTAAACTCATATCGACCGGGTTTATTGGGTGTGAATTCGATCGCAGTGGTGCGATTCAGCGGCAATGCTTGAGCAATGTGGAAGTCAGGCAATCGCACTTCTTCTAGGCAACTACTCGGATCTTTGCGATCGAAGTTGAGCCGTACAGGTTGTCCTACTTGCACCACAATCTGGCTCGGTTCATAGCCCCCATCTACGGTCACGGTGACTTCTTGCACACCTGCTTGGATAGCGGCTTGGCGAGCTTTAGGTTTGCTGAGCAAAAACCACCACAACTCCAAGCCCACTAAGCTGAGGCCACCAACCGTAACGGCTCCTTTCAGCCACAAGGGTTGGGCAATGCGACGAAACTGGGCGGTGGGTGAGGTGGCAGAATGCTGGGTTTCTGCATGAGGCACTTGGGCTATCCCTCCACCCGCAGGCGTGCCTAATAGAATACTTAAACTCGCGATCGCGCCCATGATTGCTGTGGGGTTCAACATCTTGATTGCTCCTCTTTATTCTCAAATAGGTTCTATAAATTGATCGATAGTTCACCTATTAGCTCAATGTTTTGGGCTGGAAGTGGCGCAGACGTAAGGCATTGGTGACGACGGAAACAGAACTGAATGCCATCGCCGCACCCGCAATAATGGGGCTGAGCAGCCAACCGAAGACAGGATAGAGAATACCTGCTGCGATCGGGATGCCTGCTACGTTGTAGATGAAAGCAAAGAACAAGTTTTGCTGGATGTTGCGAATGGTGGCGCGACTGAGTTGAATCGCCGTAACGATGCCTTGCAAATTTCCAGAGATTAACGTGATATCACTCGCCGCGATCGCCACATCCGTTCCGGTGCCAATAGCGATTCCCACATCCGCTTGAGCCAGGGCAGGAGCGTCGTTAATCCCGTCCCCAACCATCGCTACGATCTTGCCCTCAGATTGCAGCATAGATATGGTGGCTGCTTTTTGATCGGGACGAACTTCGGCTAAGACTCGTTGAATTCCTACTTCACGGGCAATTACTTCAGCGGTGCGACGGTTATCTCCTGTCAACATCACTACTTCTAGGCTCATGCGTTGTAGAGTCCGGATGGCACTGATAGAGGAGGGCTTTACCGCATCGGCAATACCCATGATTGCTTCTACTTGGCCTGCGATCGCGATCCAGATCACGGTTCTACCCAGATACTCTAAGCGCTCCCACGGTTGCTGCAAACTACTGGTCTCGATGCCTAGTTCTTGGAACCAGCGCTGCGTGCCGATTTGTACTAGCTGCCCTGAGACATATCCTTGCACTCCACTACCCGCGATCGCTTCAAATTCCTGGGCATCGCTTAGCTCTATCCCTTGGGTTTGGGCATATTGCACCACTGCTTCCGCTAGAGGATGCTCCGAAAGGCGCTCTAGGGAGGCAGCTAAACGTAGGAGGTGGAGTTCATTGCTGTTAGCAGTTCCCTTGATCGTGATGTAGTCTGTGACGGTGGGTTTGCCTTGGGTAATGGTGCCTGTTTTGTCGAGGACGATGGTTTGCAGCTTATGGGCGAGTTCCAGGCTGTCAGCCCCTTTGATCAAAATGCCATTTTCTGCGCCTTTTCCAGTTCCAACCATGATGGAAGTCGGAGTCGCCAAACCGAGGGCGCAAGGACAAGCAATAATCAGAACGCCAACGGTGGTGATCAATGCCATTGTGACATTGCCCATGACGTTAAACCAAACAACAAAGGTGAGGATGGCGATCGCAATCACTACAGGTACAAACCATCCTGTGACTTGATCGGCCAATCGTTGAATCGGGGCTTTAGAACCCTGCGCCTGTTGCACCAGCCTGACAATTTGCGCTAGGAAAGTATCTTTGCCAACCTTGGTCGCCCGAAACTTGAAGCTACCCGTTTTATTCATCGTCGCACCAATCACTGGATCGCCCGGTTGCTTTTTCACAGGCACACTTTCACCCGTTACCATTGCCTCATCAATGGCGGAAGTTCCTTCTACAATCTCACCATCGACCGGGATGCTTTCGCCGGGACGCACTAGAATGATATCTCCAATCACCACCTCAGCGATCGCGACATCTACCTCTCGACCTTGACGCAGGACTCGCGCTGTTTTGGCCTGCAACCCCATTAGTTGACGAATTGCTTCTGAGGTTTTGCCTTTAGCTCGGTTCTCTAGCAACCGTCCTAGCAAGAGGAGAGCAATAATCACCGCTGCGGCTTCAAAATAGACATCTGGATTCAGCCCCTGAGCGATGAACCATTCAGGGGAAAAGGTGGGAAATAGAGAATAAAGGTAAGCCGTTCCAGTGCCCACGGCTACCAGCGTGTCCATTGTGGCAGTATGTCGCTTCAAGGCTTTCCAGGCATTGACGAAAAAGTCACGACCTGCCCAAAACAGCACTGGAGCTGTAAGCAGCAACTGGAGCCAAGGATGGTGTAGCCACATGGGAATCAAGGGAATAGATAACCCTGTCATCGCCGGAAGTGAACCAATCACCAAAATGGCACTGATCGCACCGCTCACCCCCACCCGACGAGTTAACTGGCGCTGCTCTGCTTGGCGTTCTTGCCGCTCCATATCATCTTCTGGAGCTAACACATCTTCTGACATCGGCAGGGCAGTATATCCTGCTGCATCTACCGCTGCTTGAATCGTTGCGATATCAGCTTGGTGAGCGTCGTAGGTAACTGTTGCTTGTTCAGCCCCAAAGTTAACGTTGCACGCTTCTACACCTGGAACAGAGCGAATGGCAGCTTCCACATTGCTGGCACAGGAGGCACAACTCAGGCCTCGCAGTTTCAGGGTTGTATTTTCCATAATCTTTGCTTCCCCTTGACCTTAGGCGATCGCGTCTCATTTGAACTTAATTCTATCTTGCAATCTCCACCGAACTGGAGAGTCAAGGGGGTGCCACAAAAGGTTGTATTACAGACATGAGGTTGTTTTTGCTGATGCCAAAGAGTATGACTTTGGCATTCTCGATCGCATGTATAAAGAATACGAAAAAGGGCAGGCTCCTGAAAAAATGGAAGAGCTGGCAAATCACATTAAAACGAGCGACTCTTAGACTTTTAGATGAATCAGGCGTACCTCAGGATTCAGCCCTAACCAAGAGGGCCGATCAATTTCTGGCTGAATTGGAGTGGTATGAAGAAGCTTTGCAACGACAACGTCAAGAAAAAGAAACGCCGTTTTAAGTCAAAAATTTCTAGCCATTCCCATCCTCTTGTTACTGGGCAATACCCTCCACCTCATTTCTCTAGCGAGATATATAGCGATCCTTTTTGATTTTTGAACGGGGTTCAGGGGTTGCACCCCTGTGTGGGGCCAACGACCCCATCACAAATAATTTGTGAACGCTATAGCGCTCCTGTAGTAGTTCAGGAATGTAATCGTTCAGGAATGATTTAGAACTGCTATATCACCTTTGAGGCTTCCTGAAATTAGCAGAGCTTTGTATGATGCTTTTAACTTCAAATTGCTGACACAGCATTATCTTATGGTTAATTCTCAAGCATCTCCTGCGACTTCTGGGGCTATTCTCACTAATTTGCTAGAAGCTGATGCCACTCTTGCTGCTCAGGAGGCAGATATCACGGTACAACTGGAGGCATTACGAGGAAAGCGACAAAGTCTCAAAACGGTTATCGATCTATTCGCGGTAACTGCGGGCGCTGCTGCATCTACTCCACCTACTAAAAATCTAGGTGCGTCAAAATCATCTCCTGTAGCTTCTCCCGATCCCAGCCCGACTGCCCCCGCCCAGGAGGCTGCGGCTCCCACTAGTACTAGAGGCAGAAAACCTGCTAGGGCTACTAAGCAAACCCGGCGGCAGTCGAAGAATTGGCAAGACTACTTACAAGATCCATTTCGTCAAACCTCGTTACCAGCCGCAATTACTACTGTTTTTCAGCAGCAGCCCAAGCAGCTCTTGAGTGTCCCCGATTTAATTAATACGATTTTTGTGGCTGAGATCCCTCAAGATGTGCGAAACAAAGCCCGCGATCGCATGTTGAATATCCTCTCTACTGGAGCCAAGGATGGACAATGGCATCGGGCGAGAAAAGGCCAGTACAGTTTGTCGAAAGCTGCGGCTGAGGCGAGCCGTTAGTTGCACTCGATGACGACTCAGCGATCCTCTATGGCTACTCTTGGGCTTCAGCCAGTACAATTGTACGTAAAGTAGTTGTTCATCGCTAGGCAAAGGGAATCTATCTTGGCAACCAAGCTACTCATCGTCGAAAGTCCTGGCAAAGTTAAAAAGCTCAGCCAGATCTTGGGGTCTGATTGGCTAGTCAAAGCCAGCATGGGTCACATTCGAGAACTGGCGAATGACGGTGAAGATTCCCTAGGCTTTGATCTAGAGGGTCAATCGGTGAAGTGCCGCTTTATGGCGAGAGGCACCAGGGGCAAAGACACCATTCAACAGCTCCGTTCCGCCGTGAAGCAGGTGAAGACTGTGGTCTTAGCAACCGACTACGACCGGGAAGGAGAGACGATTGCTTGGCATATTCAACAAGCTCTCAACCTCAAGCAACCCCAACGAGTCGTCTATACCGAAATTACTCCTAACGCTGTGCGTAGCGCGATCGCCCAACCTCGTTCTATTGATCTGAACCTGGTTAACTCCGGATTGTGCCGCACTGTGCTCGATAAACTAGTCGGCTTTAAAGGCTCTCCCTTGCTTTGGCAGTTGCACAACGGCGCTAAAAGCATGGGACGGGTGCAGAGTGCCACCTTGCACATCCTCTGCGATCGCGAACGGCAGATTCAAGCCTTTGTACCGCAAGACTACTGGAGTGTCTTTGTCGATTATGCTGAAGGCTTCCGGGCTTACTACCGAGGCAAGCCTAATTCTGCCAACCCCAACTCTGCTAGCCCCCCTAACCGTCGTGGCACAGCTAACCCCGAAGCAGCCCCGACTGATGATGCTGCTACCGCCGCCGAGAGCCAAACACCAGAGTCCGATCGCGTCACCTCTCAAGCCGTTGCCGATCGCTTGGTAGAAATTGCCCAACAGCACCCGCACCAAGTGGTTTCAGTTGAAGGTAAAACTGCGACTCGCACGCCCCCACCTCCGTTTATTACCTCAACTCTGCAACAAGCGGCAGGTTCTCGCTTGCGCTTCAGTCCTGAGAAAACCATGCAGGTGGCCCAGTCGCTCTACGAAGCAGGGCTGATTACCTACATGCGAACCGACAGCATTACCCTCAGCCCTGAGTTTTGTACGCAAGCGCGGCAGTGGCTAGAGGAGCACGACCCCGACAATGTGCCAAAAAAGGTAACGCAACACCGCAAAGCCAAGGGCGCACAGGAAGCTCATGAGGCAATTCGGCCCACCGATGTCTACCGTCCCTCCAAGGAATTGCGAGTGGAACTGGCTGCGGATGCCTTTGCCTTATACGTGTTGATTTGGAAACGGGCGATCGCCTCTCAGTGCCAAGCCGCTCGACTGCGCCAAACCCAAATTGTGACCCAATCCGGGCCTGTATCTTGGCAAGCAAAGGGACAGGTGATTGAGTTTGCAGGATATAGCAAATACTGGAATAACTTGAGCGCCGATACAGATTTGCCCACCTTGGTTCCTGCCCAAGTCCTAACGCTGCAACAAGCCGCCCATGAACAGAAGCAAACCCAACCGCCCCCACGCTACAGCGAACCGAAGCTGGTGCAGGTGATGGAGCGAAAAGGGATTGGTCGCCCAAGTACCTATGCCCCGACAATTCAAACTCTGAAGCAACGGCTTTATGTAGAAGTGCTCAAAGGGCATTTGCAACCGACAGAATTAGGATTAGAGGTCGATCGCTTCCTGCAAGATGCCTTACCCGATCTACTAGAAGCTGAGTTTACGGCTCAGATGGAGCAAGCCTTAGATCAGATTGCCGCCGGAAAGCAAGAGTGGCAAACCTATCTCACAACCTGGAATCGAGAGTACTTTGCTCCTGCTCTGACGAAGGCTAAGCAAGTGATTCCCGCCCATCTCACCACCAATCCCGCGCCCCGCCCAGAAAAAACTCTCAACTTATCCCGCACCCGCTGCCCCCAGTGCCATAACTATCTCGCCAAGATCCCCAGCAGCAAAGTCAAGAAAAAGTACTTCCTCAAGTGTGTCAGCGGCTGTGAAGATGTGGTGCTATTTTGGAGCGATCGCAGCCGTAAATGGGAGCGTCCCCGTAGCCAAGGTGAGACATCTAACCCGCAGCCAACTCAGCTCACAGAGTTTCCCTGCCCTATTTGTCAAAAACCTTTGGAAGTTTATGCCTACGAAAAGGAAGGACAAACCAAACAACTACTACGCTGCTCCGATGCCCAAGCAAGGAGCAATAGCCAACACAAACCAGCCGTGTATTTTCAGACCGCTCAGGGGTGGTGGAGTCCTAAGTTTGGTGAGTTACATTAGCGCTGAGGAATCGCGATCGCAAACTCAGTGCCTTGGCCTAGCGCGGAAGTGCACGTTAACGTGCCACCATGCTTCTCCACTATGATTTGGCGACTGATAGACAGCCCTAGACCCGTTCCTTTACCTTCTTTGGTCGTAAAGAGTGTTAAACTCCAGTTGCTAGATTTTAGGACAGCTATTGGTTCTAGCGATCGCGATTGGCAACAGCCATCTCTAGGGATAAGGTTTAGGGATGGAATAATTGCCAATGAATTTTTTTCCAAGCCAATCCTGCTAAGCCGCTAATCCAGAGCAGCATCCACAAGATTTCTAGTAGCCAGTTGCTGGGCAAGCCCAGATGCCAGCGCAACAAATCCGTCAGGGCGCTCAGGGGTAGAAAGTTGGCGATTAAGTTCAGGAGGGTGGGTAAGGTTTCGCGGGGGAAGTAGGTGCCACATAGGGTAAACATGGGCACGAGCAGCAGAATTACCGGAAAGTTGAGTTGGTCTACGGTTTTGACGCTGCCCGCTGTGAGCAGTCCCAGCGCGGCAAAGAGTAAGCTACCCAAGCAAATAAAGGGCAAAGAGAGCAACAAATACCAACCGGAGTAAAGCCCCCAAGCGATCGCCACGAGGCCCGTAATTAAACCAGACATCACGCCTCTAGTCGCGGCCCAGAGCCAGTCGCCTAAAAACACCTCCGTGAAGCTGAGCGGAGCGGTTAACATCCCTTGCCAAGTCTTCTGAAAACTGAGTCGGACAAAGGTACCATAAGCACCTTCAAAAAACGCCGGATAGAGGATGCCAACTGCGATCATGCCGGGAGCCAGAAATTTGAGATAGCTGACGGAGTGCCCCGCATAAGACACCTCGCCAATTAGGGGGGAGAGACCGCTGCCAAAGGCAACTAGATAAATAATCGGTTCTAGAATCGATGGCAAAAAGTTAACCACCCAGGTGTTTTGAAAGACTTTGGCATGCCGTCGCCAAACCGAGTAGACTCCCCATAGCGTCACCATTGAGTGAAGATTGGACCGCTTGAGGCTCAGAGTAGGCAAAAAAGTTTGAGACATGGAGTTTAGGTATAGAGGGGATGTGCGGTGAAGTGTTACTGCAACGATGCTCCGGTGAGACGGAGGAAGACATCTTCTAAGTTGGCGTGGCGGCGGGTCAGCTTTGAGGGCTGGGTTTCTACCAGTTGTTGCCACAAAGTTTCTGCATGACTGGGGGGTAGGGTTAACAGATAGCTGCTACCAAAGGATCGACACCAAGCGCCTGCTTCTGCGGCTAACGGTCTCAGGATCGCCTCATCAACTCCGGTAATTTCAACAATTTCTTTGCCAATAATTCGCTCAATTAGTTCGCTGGGCGTGCCCTGATCAATTATTTGACCTTGCTGAAGCAGCAACAGGCGATCGCACAATCGCTGCACTTCATCCATGTAGTGAGTGGTCAACAAAATGCCGCAACCTTCTTGTTTTAGCTGGGTAACTAGCTTCCAGAAATCCTGACGGGCATCGGGGTCTAGCCCGGTGGTAGGTTCATCCAGAAACACGACTTGCGGACGGTTAAGCAAGGCTCTGGCTAGTACAGCTCGACGCTTCAGCCCGCCTGACAGTTCATCAGGTTTGTGGCGACCATAGTCCTGTAATCCCACCTGAGCCAGCACTTCTCCAGCTCGCTGGCGGGCGTTTTTGCCAGTTAGCCGATAGTAATGGGCAAAGAAGGTGAGATTTTCAAACACACTCAACTCTGGGTCCAGGTTGTCTTCTTGAGGCACAATGCCCAGGTGATATCGTGCTTGCTGTCCCTGGGTCTGAATCCGCCACTGATTTAGCTGCACAAAACCTTGAGAAGGAATAATCGCGCCGTAGAGCATGCCAATGGTCGTGGTTTTGCCTGCCCCATTCGGCCCTAAAAACCCTAAAACTTCGCCTCGATTGAGTGTAAAAGAGACATTTTGCACCACTGAGCGATCGCCATAAAACTTACACAGTTCATGAGCCCTCAGCAGGGTTGATTCAGAATCAGCATCTTGGGACTGACTGGGGGGCTGACTGGGGAGCTGACTGGCGATCGCAGTCTCGTTCTTCTTGGCAAACAGTCGGATCATAGAAGCTCAGGTAGCAAGGACTGATATAAGCAGGTTTGCCTCTAAAGTGCCCAAATTCGCTCAATATTTCGGTAAAAGCTAAGTTAAGTTTTTCTTTGCAATTTGTGGCATCGGCTGGCTGGTCGGGAACACTACATCCACTTGATGTGTTTTACACAGATGCACCTGCCCTGTCAGGTTTGTCGCTTCTGGCTTGCCCTGCTCAGAGAGTCACCCTAAGCATCTGTAGACGCTCCTGTTTTACCTCAACAGTTGCCCCCATCACGGTTACAAAGCTACAAGCATTCATTCACCCACCGAGTAACCCACCCCTAAGCAGACTTATGAATAACACCAGAACTTCTGGAGCTTCGACAGTCCACCAGCGATTTGAAATGCAGGTTGAAAAAACGCCTGATGCAGTCGCGATCGCAGCTCCAGACCAGCAGATCACCTACCAAGAACTCAATGCGCGGGCGAATCAACTCGCTCACTATTTGCGATCGCTGGGGGTGGGGCGGGAAGTTTTGGTAGGGCTTTGCTGCGAGCGATCGGTGGAGATGATCGTGGGCTTGTTGGGGATCTTGAAAGCAGGTGGAGCCTACGTGCCACTCGATCCTGCCTATCCCAAAGAGCGCATCGCGTTCATGCTGGAGGACGCTAATGTTTCTGTGCTGCTCACCCAGACTCAACTGTTGGGATCGCTTCCTGCTCATCCAGCACCAGTTGTTTGTTTAAATGATTGGACGGAGATTGCTCAACACAATACCGAAAATCCTCTCCCCGACGTTGATCCAGAAAACTTAGCGTACGTTATCTATACCTCTGGCTCCACCGGAAAGCCTAAGGGGGTGCTGATTCAGCATAATTCGCTCCTCAATTACACCGAGGCCGTGATTGATGCCTATGAGTTGAGCCAGAGCGATCGCGTGCTGCAATTTTCTTCGATCAGCTTTGATGTCAGTGCTGAAGAAATCTATCCTTGCTTGAGTGTTGGGGCAACGCTCGTTCTGCGGACCGAGTGGATGCTAGAGTCTGTAGCCGCATTCTTGCAACAGTGCCAGGAGTGGCGGTTAACAGTTCTCAGTTTACCCACGGCTTACTGGCACGAGCTAACCGTGAAACTGGCAGCTAATATAGCCCTACCTGCCAGCTTACGTTTGGTTGTGATTGGTGGGGAACGGGCTTTACCTGCACGACTGCGACTGTGGCAGCAACAGGTGGGCCATAAGGTGGGACAGAGGGTGCGGTTGATCAATGCCTATGGACCGACGGAAGCAACGATTAGTGCCTTAATTTGTGATTTATCCCAGTTGGCTCCAGCAGCAGATCTAGCAGAAGTCCCGATTGGCAAGCCGATCCGCAATCTGCAAGCCTATGTTTTAGACCAAAGCGGGCAAATTGTGGCTCCTGGTGCGATCGGAGAGTTGTATTTAGGCGGAGTCGGCTTAGCCCGTGGCTATCTCAATCGTCCGGACCTCACCCAAAAGCGATTTATTCCCAATCCACTCGAAACACAACTATCCTCTCCTGACTCCTCACCTCTCACTCCTTACCTCTCACCCCTCGCTCCCCACTCCCCACGCCTATATAAGACAGGAGATTTGGTACGTTACCGACCCGATGGTAACTTTGAATATATCGGTCGGATCGATGAACAGGTAAAAATTCGGGGATTTCGGATTGAACTGGGAGAAATCGAAACCGTTTTGGGGCAACATCCACAGGTGCAAGCGGTCGTAGTTACAGCACGAGAGGATATCCCCCACGGGAACGACGAGAAGTGTTTAGTGGCTTATATAGTCCCGACATCGACGATCGCGACACCCACTTTCGGACAGCAGTTGCGGGGTTTCTTACAAGAGCGCTTGCCTCATTATATGACCCCAGCTGCCTTCGTGATGCTAGAGGCGCTACCCCTGACCACCAATGGCAAAGTGGACAAGCGATCGCTCCCTGTCCCCGACCTCAGCTTGCTCACTCGAACGGTTGAGTTTGTCGCTCCCCAAACGACGATCGAAAAGACATTAGTGGGCATTTGGAGCCAGGTTTTAGCCGTAGAAACAGTCGGAGTGCTGGATAACTTCTGGGAGCTAGGTGGACAGTCGTTAAGCGCGATTCAAGTCATCTCCCGCATCCGAGAAATGTTTGGCGTAGAACTATCCCTCCGCACTTTATTTAATGCCCCTACGATCGCTGAGTTAGCGCCGGTACTAGAAGCCAGTGAGCTAGAAACAGGTGAGCCAGCAGCTACAAGCATCCCACCTGTGCAAGCCATCTCTCGCGATCGCGTTTTTCCGCTTTCCCTGGGCCAACAACATCTGTGGCTACTACAGCAATTAGATCCAGATCAGCCGATCGCCAATGAGCCAGTCACAATTTTGTTACCAGGTACCATCCAGGTAGAAGCATTGAAGCAAGCTCTAAACGCTTTGATTCAGCGCCATGAGAGCTTACGGACTAACTTTTTGGTCCTAGATGGGCAACCTGTGCAAGTGATTCAGCCAGTACGGGCGATCGCGCTATCTGTGATTGATTTATCAGCCTCACCCATTGCATCGCTGGAAACAGAGGCACGCAGATTAGCTACCCAAGCCGCAGCCCAGCCCTTTGACTTGGCGCAAGACCTCCTGTTACGAGCCACTTTAATTCAACTCAGCAAAACAGAGATACGGCTCTATCTCACGCTTCACCATCTCATTTTCGATGGCATCTCTTTCGTCAATATTTTGCTACCAGAGCTGGCAAGCCTATACACTGCCTTTGCTCAAGGTCAATCCTGCCAACTGCCTGAGCTAGCGATCCAATCGGTTGATTTTGCAGCTTGGCAACAACAGTATTTTGGCGGTGATCCACATCCGATCGCTCAAACTCAACTCGCTTATTGGCAACAACAACTGGCTGATTTGCCGGGCTTAAACTTGCCGACAGATCGCCCTCGACCCACCCTACCCACTTTCAGGGGAGCAAAGCAGGCGATCGCGTTGTCCCAGCCGTTGACTGAAGCTTTACAGCGGCTGAGCCGTCAGCAAGGTGTGACACTATTCACGACATTGCTGGCAGCCTTTAAAGCATTTCTGCATCGCTATGTGGGCGTAGAAGATATTGTTGTGGGCACCGTGACTGCTGGGCGGCAGCGGCCAGAGCTGGAGTCTGTCGTGGGATATCTTTTAAATAACCTGGCTCTTCGCACAGACTGTTCTGGCAATCCTAGTTTTTTAGAGTTGT
The DNA here is from genome assembly GCA_019358975.1 of Trichocoleus desertorum ATA4-8-CV12. Taxonomy (NCBI): domain Bacteria; kingdom Bacillati; phylum Cyanobacteriota; class Cyanophyceae; order Leptolyngbyales; family Trichocoleusaceae; genus Trichocoleus; species Trichocoleus desertorum. The sequence goes on along the minus strand of JAHHIL010000036.1, from coordinate 37,657 downwards.
TGCCACGGGTTCAGGAGACCGTTTTACAAGCGCAAGCCCACCAGGATCTCCCTTTTCAGTCTTTACTGAAGCAGTTGCAACCGCAGCATTCCAGCCAAAACTCTCCCTTTCAAGTTCTGTTTGTCTTGGAGCCACCTACACCTAAACAGGAATTGGGATGGGCGATCGCGCCGCTGCATCAGAGCCTAGATACAGGCACAGCTAAGCTCGATTTGAGCCTATATTGGGAGCAAACAGAAACAGAATTAGTTGGTTTCTGGGAATACAATACAGATTTGTTTGAGGCCAGCACGATCGCTCGTATGGTTGAGCACTTTCAGATTTTGCTGGAGGGAGTTGTCGCAGATCCAACGCGATCGATCACTGCTTTGCCCTTACTGAGTTCTCAAGAACAACACCTGCTCTTGAAGCAATGGCAGCATCCAGTTCGCTCAGAATCAATCTCGACCTGTATTCATGAGCATTTTGAAGCACAAGTCAAACGCACACCAGAGGCGATCGCCGTTATCTTTGGGGGACAACAGCTTACCTATCAAGAACTAAATAGTCGGGCCAATCAACTGGCTCACTATCTCAGAACTCTGAATGTCAAACCAGATACTTTGGTAGGGCTATGTTGCGATCGCTCTTTGGAGATGATCATTGGGTTGCTCAGCATCCTGAAAGCGGGAGGAGCTTATGTGCCGCTCGATCCTGCTTATCCTTCGGAGCGCCTAGCTTGGATGCTAGAGGATTCGCAAGTATCTGTGTTGCTCACTCAAGCCAACTTACTATCTGTACTACCACCGCACCAAGCTCAGGTGGTCTGCCTAGATCAAGACTGGTCGCACATCGCTCAGCACAGCTCAGAGAATTTAGTGAGTCAGGCCACGAGTCATAATTTGGCCTATGTCGTCTACACCTCTGGCTCCACTGGCAAGCCCAAAGGGGTAATGATCGAGCATCGATCGCTGGTCAACTATACCCAAGCTGCGATCGCCACCTATGAGGTGCAGCAGAGCGATCGCGTGTTGCAGTTTGCTTCGATCAGCTTTGATGCCAGTGTTGAGGAGATCTATCCCTGTCTCTGTGTCGGAGCCACGCTGATGCTCCGTACCGAGTGGATGCTGGAATCTGTTTCTACCTTTCTGCAAACCTGTGAGCAATGGCAATTAACTCTCGTCAGTTTGCCCACTGCTTACTGGCATGAAATTGTCGCTGCAACAGAGACTCAAATCCCACTACCCAGCCATCTCCGTTTAGTTATTATTGGTGGCGAAAAAGCATTACCCGCACGAGTTGCTCAATGGCAGCAATGGGTAGGATCACAGGTTCGTTTGGTCAACACCTACGGCCCTACAGAATCAACGGTTGTCGCCACAACTTGTGATCTCTCTGCATCGCACCCAATTCCACAGATCGTACCAATCGGTCAAGCCCTGCCACAAATCGAAACCTACGTGCTCGATCGCCACCAACAACTCGTTCCTATCGGCGTTGCAGGAGAACTGTATCTCGGTGGAGCAGGTTTAGCCAGGGGTTACCTAAATCGTTCAGAACTAACAGCCGAAAAGTTTGTAGCGCATCCATTTAGCGATCGCCCTGGAGCCAAGCTCTACAAAACCGGAGACTTGGTGCGCTATCGACCCGATGGCAACTTGGAATATCTGGGACGCATTGATCAACAGGTGAAGATTCGGGGGTTCCGGATTGAGTTGGGAGAAATTGAGGCAGCTTTGCATCAACATCCTGCGGTCCAAGAGGCGGTTGTGAGCGATCGCGAAGACTCAGCAGGGCAGAAATATTTGGTGGCTTATGTGGTACCTCAAGCCACTAGCGATCCAGTCTCCACGCTACAACTCCGCTCGTTTTTGCAAGCGAAACTACCCGCTTACATGCTGCCTACTGCCTTCGTTCTCTTGGAATCTCTCCCTTTCACACCCAGTGGCAAGGTCGATCGACGGGCATTGCCGATTCCTGATCTAACCAAAATAGATGTTAGAGAATTTGTTGCGCCTCGAACTGCTTTGGAAGTGACCTTGGCGGGGATCTGGGCCGAAGTATTGGGTTTGGCGCGAGTCGGAATCACCGATAACTTCTTTGAGTTGGGCGGACATTCTCTCCTAGGAACCCAGGTAATCTCACGGGTACGACAGCACTTACAAGTGGAGTTGCCGCTGCGATCGCTATTTAGCGCGCCCACGATTGCTTCCCTCGCCGACTGGATCGCTGCGACCCATCAGGAAACCCAGATCCTACAGCCTGCTGTCATTCCCTCCATTTCCCGTGATCAAGCGTTGCCACTTTCCTTTGCCCAACAACGCTTGTGGTTTCTGGATCAACTGATTCCCAATAGCCCCTTCTACAATATCTCGCAAGCAGTTCGGCTCACAGGTAATCTCAATCTGTCGGCGCTACAGCAGAGCTTAAACGAGATTGGGCAACGCCATGAGAGTTTACGCACCTCTTTTATTGTGGTGGATGGGCAACCGACCCAAAAGATTACTCCTGATTTGAATATGTCATTGGCGATCGCAGACCTCACCCTCCTGCCAGCAACCGAGCGAGAAGTCCAAGCTCAACAGGAAATTGCCGCCGCAGCCCAACAGCCATTCCACCTAGCTGAGCCGTCCCTATTGCGCTGTCAGCTCTGGCGCTTGAGCGAACAGGAACATATTCTACTGCTCACCATGCATCATATTATTTCCGATGCCTGGTCTATTGGTGTGTTGGTGCGAGAGCTAGCCACACTATACGAAGCGTTTGCCGCCGAGCAATCTGTATCCCTACCACAACTGTCCATCCAATATGCAGACTTTGCTCATTGGCAACGTGATTGGCTTCAAGGAGATGTTCTGGAGAGTCAGCTTGCCTATTGGAAGCAACAGCTCGCTAGCCTGCCGGATGTTTTGAATTTACCCAGCGATCGCCCCCGTCCCCTGAAACAAAGTCTGTGCGGTGCCACTCAATCTTTTACGCTGCCACTGGAATTAATGAAGGCGTTGCAAGCATTGAGCCAGCAGGAAGGCGCAACCCTGTTTATGACTCTATTGGCGGCATTTCAGACGTTGCTCTATCGCTACAGTGGACAGCTAGACATTGTTGTGGGATCTCCGATCGCCAATCGTCAGCAAGCTGAAGTAGAAGATTTGATTGGCTTCTTCGTCAATACGTTAGTGCTGCGAACGGATCTCTCTGGCAATCCCAGTTTTCAGCAATTGCTGAACCGAGTCCGAGAAGTCGCTTTGGGGGCTTACGCGCATCAAGATGTTCCCTTTGAGCAATTGGTAGAAGCTCTCCAGCCTGCGCGGAATTTGGCTTATACGCCCCTGTTTCAAGTGATGTTTGTGCTGCAAAATGTTCCTGCCTCAGAATTGGAACTCCCTGGCCTGACTCTGACCCCGTTAGCGGTGGATAGTGGCACCGCTAAGTTTGACTTGACCCTCTCCTTAGACGAAACCGAACGGGGGTTAGTGGGAATTTGGGAATACAACACAGATCTATTTGATACCAGCACGATCGCTCGCCTTACGGGACATTTCGAGACGTTGCTGACAGGGATTATTGCTAATACACAGCAGTCAATCGCTCAACTACCCCTATTAACCCCCCGCGAACAGCAACAATTGGTGGAGTGGAACCATACGCAGGCGGCTTATCCCTCTGATCAGACAATTTATCAATGGTTTGAAGCCAAAGCAGAGCAAACCCCAGAGGCGATCGCCCTGATCTTTGCGGGTCAATCCCTGACCTACCAAGAGTTAAACGAGCGATCAAACCAATTAGCGCATTACCTCAGAACGCTGGAAGTTGGCCCGGAAGTTCTGGTTGGCATCTGCGTCGATCGCTCCTTCGAGATGATTGTGGGTATCCTTGGCATTCTGAAAGCGGGGGGAGCTTATGTACCTTTAGATCCCAAATATCCCGCAGAGCGTCTGAGCTTTATGCTGGAGGATACCCAGGCACCCGTATTACTGACCCAATCTCACTTAGTGCCATCCCTGCCATCCCATCAAGCCCAGGTTATTTGCTTGGATACTGAATGGGGCGCGATCGCAGCTAACACATCTCCTCAAGCCATCACCAATCCAGTCAGTGGAGCCAGCGCCAACAATCTAGCCTATGTGATCTACACCTCTGGCTCTACAGGCAAACCTAAAGGAGTCTTGTTACAACATGCAGGACTTTGCAATTTAGTCGCGGATTTAATTCCTCGGTTTCAGATCCGCCAGGATAGCCGAGTTCTACAGTTTGCCTCCTTTAGCTTCGATGTCTCGGTTTCCGATATCTTTACCACACTTTGCGCTGGGGCAACGCTCTGTTTAGAAACAGCAGATACGCTTTTGCCAGGAAGAGAACTGCTCCAAGTGCTGCAAGAGCGATCCATTACTACCGTTGCTTTTCCCGTATCAGTGCTTGCGGCTCTGCCATTTCAGGAACTCCCAGCCCTAGAAACTCTGATTGTCGGGGGAGAGCCTTGCCCCCCTCAGCTAGTAGCACAGTGGGCACCTGGACGACGCTTTTTTAATGCCTATGGCCCCACAGAAGCGACTGTCTGTGTCACGGTGGCCCCATGCCAAGATGAAAGTCAAAAACCGCCGATTGGTCAGCCCATCACCAATAGCCAAATTTATTTATTGGATGCTCAGTTACAACCTGTACCCATTGGCATTCCTGGAGAAATCTATATTGGCGGTACAGGCTTAGCGAGAGGATATCTCAATCGTCCTGACTTGACAGCCGAGCGGTTTATCCCTAATCCGTTCAGTAGGATACCTGGCGATCGCCTTTATAGAACAGGAGATCTAGCGCGTTATTTACCAGATGGCAGTCTGGAATATTTGGGACGGATTGACCAGCAGGTGAAGCTGCGCGGCTTCCGGATTGAAATTGGTGAAATTGAGGCCACGCTAACCCAACACCCAGACGTGAAGGAAGCAGTAGTACTCATTCAAGAACAAAGCCCTAACGATAAACGCTTGATCGCCTATGTCGTGTCTAAACTCATCCCCGATCGCGTCCCGATGGAGGTCAAGTGTTGGGTAGAATCAGCCAACAGCATGGTTGAACTTTTGACAGAAGACCTCTCCCTCGGTGGATTGGGTGTAATCGGGGCGCCTGCTCACTGGCAACCGGAACAGCAAGTTCGAGCCAAGCTACATCTACCTGTCACAGCCGAGTTGGTGTACTTAGAGGGAACTGTGGCTTGGTGTCGGGGCGATCGCGCGGGCATTCAGTTTAACTTGACGCCTTCAGAACAACTTCTCCTTCAAAGCAGTGTGGAGCATCTACTACAAAATCAGGGCCTCCTGAAGGTGTTACAACGCACCATCACCGAGAGCCTACGGCGTTTCTTGAAGCAGAAACTCCCAGATTATATGGTGCCCTCCACTTTTATGCCTTTGAGTGCCCTCCCTCTCACTCCCAATGGCAAGGTCGATCGCCGTGCCCTCGCTGCTAGTGAGCTGGTAACCTCAATAGAATCTACCGACACACCCCGAACCCTCACTGAAGAAATCTTGGTAGGGATTTGGGGAGAAGTCTTAGGGTTAGAGCAAGTCGGCATTCACGACAATTTCTTTGAACTAGGCGGACATTCTCTCTTAGCCACTCAGATCATCTCTCGAATTCGTAGTGCCCTTCAGGTGGAGTTACCCCTCCGCAACCTATTTGAGTTTCCCACGATCACAACTTTAGCGCAAAGTTTAGAGAGCGATCGCCTACATCCCTCCGGAGAGCCAACTCCAGCGATCTTACCTGTGGCTCGAAATCAACCCTTGCCACTATCTTTTCCGCAGCAGCAAATGTGGTTGCTGAGTCAGGTTCAAACTGAACTGCCGTCTTACAATTACTTGATCGCCTTTCAATTGCCTGGTCTGCTCAACCCCACGGCATTAGAACAAGCCTTGAATGAAATCATTCGCCGTCATGAAGCTTGGCGCACCAACTTTGTGTTGAATGAAGGTTTGCCTGTGCAAGTGATTCATGAAGCGAGAACGGTGCAGCTACCCAGGTTAGATCTGCGATCGCTAGCCGCAACCGAGCGCGAATCTGAAGCTTTACAGCGGCTCAGCGTAGAAGTACAGCGGCCCTTTGACTTAGCGGCTGATTTGCTGCTACGCCCCTACCTGATCCGGATGGACGAAACCGATTATCGCCTCTGTTTAGTACTGCACCACATCATCTATGATGGGCTGTCCTTGGTAAATTTCTTGAAGGAACTAGAAGTTCTCTACAAGGCGTTTTGTGCCAGAAAACCTTCTCCCTTGCCAGAGTTACCGATTCAATATGCTGACTTTGCAGCTTGGCAGCGGCAGTGGCTAAAACCGCAGATCCTCGAACCGCATTTGACCTACTGGAAGCAGCAACTAGCAAACTTGCCCACCTTGCAGTTGCCCAGCGATCGCCCTCGTCCTGCCAACCAATCCTTTGCGGGTCATTGGCAAGAACTCACTCTTTCCAAGACTTTGACCGAACAGCTCAAAGCGCTATCCCGACGCGAGGGAGTGACGCTGTTTATGACCTTGCAAGCAGCATTCAAAACCTTGCTGCATCGATATTCGGGACAAACGGATATTCCGGTGGGCATGATCGCCGCAGAACCCGATCGCCCGGAACTCAAACCGTTGATTGGCTTCTTCGTGAATTTCCTCGTCCTGCGAACGGATCTCTCCGGTAATCCGAGTTTCCGGGATCTATTGCAGCGGGTCCGAGAAGTCACGTTATCTGCCTACGCTCACCGTGAGGTGCCCTTTGACCAGTTGGTTGCAGAGTTGCGATCGCAGCGCAACTTAGGTCAAAATCCGCTCTATCAAGTCATGTTGTTGCTCGATCCAGCGATGCCAAAAGTGGAGTCAGGTTGGACCCTCAGCCGCATGGATGTTCATAATGGCATGGCCCGCTGCGATCTAACGTTGGAGTTTCACGAAACCACGGATGGGCTAGTCGGAGAATTTGAATACAGCACCGACTTATTTGATGCTCCGACCATTACCCGCATGATGGGGCACTTCCAAACCCTGTTAGAGGGAATTGTGGCTGAGCCAACCAAACCGCTTTCAGAGCTATCTATCCTAACTGCTAGTGAGCAACAACAGATTCAGGCTTGGAATCAGACGCAAGTAGACTGTCCCCTAGATATCTGTTTGCATCAGTGGATTCAGGCTCAAGTAGAGCGCACCCCCGATGCAATTGCCGTTAGTTTTGCAGACCAATCGCTTACCTATCGAGAGCTAAACGCTAGAGCGAATCAACTGGCTCACTATCTGCAAAAACTCCAAGTTAAACCAGAAACTTTGGTGGGCATCTGCGTCGATCGCTCCCTAGAAATGGTGATTGGGCTTTTAGGGATCTTGAAAGCGGGCGGCGCTTATGTGCCATTTGATCCAGGATATCCCCCAGATCGATTAGCCTTCATGCTGGCTGATGCTCAAGTGCCTGTGCTGCTGACTCAATCTCACTTACTCGATCGCCTCCCACAGGATCAAGCAACTCTGGTCTGTCTCGATCGCGATTGGCCGAACATAGAACAGGAAACTGACCATAATCCTGATAGCGGAGTCACCGCCGAGAACCTGGCCTATGTAATCTACACCTCTGGCTCTACAGGCAAACCCAAAGGAGCCATGAATACCCATCGCGGCATCTGTAACCGTCTCCTGTGGATGCAGGATGCCTATCAGTTAACTGCTCGCGATCGCGTCTTGCAAAAGACTCCCTTTAGCTTTGATGTCTCGGTTTGGGAATTCTTCTGGCCGCTGATGACGGGAGCGAAGTTAGTAGTGGCTCGACCGGAGGGACACAAAGACCCGACTTACTTAGTGGAATTGATTGCCCAACAGCAGATTACTACGTTGCACTTTGTCCCCTCAATGCTGCGGGTGTTTCTAGAAGAATCAGGTTTAGAGCAATGTGGTTGTCTCCGCCAAGTGATGTGCAGCGGTGAAGCTTTACCCCTAGAACTGCAAGAGCGCTTTTTCACTCGCTTGCCAGCCCAGCTCCATAATCTCTATGGGCCCACAGAAGCGGCAGTGGATGTGACCTTCTGGCACTGCCAACCGGAAGCGAATCAAACGGTAGTGCCGATTGGTCGCCCGATCGCTAATACCCAAATTCATCTCTTGGATCAACATCTCCAACCAGTGCCGATCGGCGTAGTCGGAGAGCTTTACATCGGTGGTGTCAACGTAGCTAGAGGTTACCTCAACCGCCCAGAACTCACTCAAGAGCGATTTATTCCTGATCCTTACCCCTCACCCCTTACTCCTTACTCCTCACTCCTCTACAAAACTGGAGACTTAGCTCGCTATCGCCCCGATGGCAGCATCGAGTATTTGGGCCGCATTGACCACCAAGTCAAAATTCGTGGCTTCCGGATTGAGTTAGGGGAAATCGCAGCCGTCTTAGCTCAGCATGCCGCTGTACGAGAGGCGATCGCGATCGATCGAGAAACGACATCAGGAGACAAGCAACTCGTAGCCTACCTAATTGCGGCCCAAGCACTAATGCCTGAAACTCAGGAGCTACAAGCCTTCCTGCAACAACACTTGCCTGAATACATGATTCCGGCTGCCTTCGTGTGGTTAGAAACATTCCCAGTTACAGCCAATGGCAAGCTCGATCGCCAAGCCCTACCCAATCCTGAACCGATCGCCTTGGAACTCAAAGATAGTTTTGTAGCTCCTCGCACTCCCGTTGAGGTAACGCTAGCAGGCATTTGGCAAGAAGTTCTAGGACTGCCGCAAGTTGGCGTTCATGACAATTTCTTAGCCTTAGGAGGACATTCCTTACTAGCAACGCAGGTGATCTCGCGATCGCGCAGCAGCTTCCAGGTAGAAATCTCCTTGCGTCATTTGTTTGAGTCACCCACGATCGCGGCATTAGCGACTGCCATCGAGCATTTGCAGAAAAGTAGTCCTGCACTGCGCTCTAGTCCGATTGGTGCGGTCTCTCGCGATGCTCGGCGGGTGAAACGGTCTGCTCTCAACAATGGTTTGAATTCATAAATAAGATAACAGGAGCATCAGTATGACATTTGATGGCGATCGCGCTCAGGTTGATCCGGCACAGCTAGATGAAGAGGTTCTGATTTTTCCGACTTCTTCTGCCCAGCAACGCTTGTGGTTTTTAGATCAGTTATTGCCCAATAGCTCACTCTACAATTTGGCGGCTGTGGTACGTCTGCAAGGAGCCTTAGACATTGCCACCTTAACAGCCAGCTTCCAAGCAATTGTGCAGCGCCATGAAAGCCTGCGAACTACATTCGAGATTGTGGATGGAGACCCTATGCAGGTGATCTCTCCTGTCAGCAACTGGCAACTATCCCGGATTGATTTGCAGCATTTAGAGACCACCGAGCAAGATACTGAAATTCAGCGCTTAGCCACGGAGGACGCTCAACATCCTTTCAACCTCAGTCGTGGCCCCCTGATGCGAACCACGCTGTTGCAACTCTCTGCTACCGAGAACTTGTTGCTGCTGAGCATGCACCACATCATTTCGGATCAGTGGTCGTTTAATGTGTTGTTTCAAGAGTTATCGACCTTTTATGCTACTTTATCACAAGGTCAAACTCCTGTACTACCAGAGCTACCCATTCAGTATGGTGACTTCGCTCAGTGGCAGCAAGATTGGCTCCAAGGCGAGGTGAAAGCCACGCTCCTCAATTACTGGACCCAGCAACTGAGCGGTGACCTGCCCAGCTTACAACTCCCAACCGATCGCCCCCGTCCAGCGGTGCAAAGCTTTCGGGGAGACACTTATACCTTTACGATCAGCGATCGCCTGACCACAGACCTCAAAACCTTAACGCAGCGAGAAGGAGCAACGTTGTTCATGACGTTGTTAGCGACCTTCAAAACCTTGCTGCATCGGTACAGTGGACAGGAAGACATTATTGTCGGTTCTCCCATTGCCAATCGCGATCGCGTTGAAATTGAAGGACTGATTGGCTTCTTTGTCAATACCTTAGTTCTCCGCACCGATTTCTCTGGCAACCCCAGTTTTCGTACCTTGCTCAAACGAGTCCAGCAAGTCACCTTAGGTGCCTATGAGCATCAGGAATTGCCGTTTGAGCAGTTGGTGGAAGCCCTGCATCCAGAGCGCAACTTGAGCCAGAATCCCTTGTTTCAAGTGATGTTTGTGCTGCAAAATGCCACGGTCCCAACCATCGACTCTGAATTACTGTTGAGTGCGTTGGATATCCCCAGTCACACTGCCAAGTTTGATCTCACGTTTGCGGTAGAAGAAACAGCCGACGGCTTGAGTATCGCGATCGAGTACAGTAGCGACTTGTTTGATGCCGCAACGATCGCACGGATGGCAGGTCATTACCAGACTTTACTGGCGGGAATTGTTGCCCAGCCTGAGCAACCGCTCTCTCAGTTACCTTTATTGACTGAGACAGAACAACAACAGTTCTCTGCGTGGAACCAGCATGACCAGCAGTATCCTGCACAGGTTTGCTTACATCAGTGGTTCGAGCAGCAAGTCGCGCGATCGCCTGATGCCATTGCAGTCAGCTTTGAGCACCAGCACCTCACGTACCAAGACCTGAATCAACGGGCGAATCAACTGGGGCATTATCTCCAAAAATTAGGAGTCCAACCCGAAACGTTGGTGGGGATCTGTGTCGATCGCTCCCTAGACATGATCATAGGTATCCTCGGCATTCTTAAAGCAGGAGGAGCCTATGTGCCACTTGATCCCACCTATCCCGCAGCGCGGTTGGCTTTCATCCTAGAAGACGCTCAAGTATCAGTCTTACTGACTCAAACATCCTTGCTGTCCAGAATTTCCGCCCCCAAAGCTTACACTATATGCTTGGATCAGGAGCCAGCGATCGCCCAGGCAAGTCAAGATAATCCTACCAGTGGAGCCACACCGGACAATTTGGCTTACATCATTTACACCTCCGGTTCTACAGGCAAACCAAAAGGGGTGTTGATTAACCATGCCAATGTGGCGCGTCTTTTCCAGGCTACGCAAGCTTGGTTTCACTTCACCGAACGAGATGTCTGGACGTTCTTTCACTCCTACGCCTTCGATTTCTCGGTATGGGAACTCTGGGGGGCGTTGCTCTATGGCGGTCGAGTCGTTGTTGTTCCCTATCACATCAGTCGCTCACCCGATACCTTTTACGATCTCCTTTGCACAGAGCAAGTAACAGTGCTCAACCAAACGCCCTCAGCCTTCCGCCAACTGATGCGAGTAGAAGCATCGCTGGATGTGCTCAAGCCATTGGCCTTGCGACTGGTGATCTTTGGAGGAGAAGCCCTAGAAATACAAAGCTTGAAACCCTGGTTCGATCGCCACGGCGATCAGCAACCACAGCTCGTCAATATGTACGGCATCACAGAAACAACTGTACATGTGACTTATCGGCCCTTAGCGATCGCTGACTTGACGGGAGCCTCTGGCAGTGTCATCGGTCAGCCGATCCCTGATTTGCAGCTCTACATCCTCGATCAGCAACAACAACCCGTGCCAATCGGTGTACCTGGAGAAATGTACATTGGTGGCGCAGGTTTAGCCAGAGGCTACCTCAACCGTCCTGATTTGACTCATGAACGGTTCATTGCTCACCCCTTTAGTTCTAACTCTGCCGCCCGCCTGTATAAATCAGGTGACTTAGCTCGCCGCTTAGCTAATGGAGACATTGAATATCTGGGACGCATCGATCACCAAGTCAAAATTCGAGGTTTTCGGATTGAGTTAGGTGAAATTGAGTCTGCTTTGAGCCAACATCCCGACATTCGGGAAGCCGTGGTACTGGTCCGCGAAGATATCCCTGGCAACCAGCGCCTCGTCGCCTATCTCGCAACCGATTTACTACCCGATCGCGTGCCAGTGCAGAGTCAATGCTTAGTCGAATTGCCTGACTTTTGCCTACTGGAGGTGACTACTGTAGACCTCTCCCTGGACGGAGTTTGCCTAGCGGGCATTCCCATCACCGCAGTCATCGGTCAACGCATTCATTTGAGGTTGCAGTTGCCTCACCTGGCGGAGCAGTGGTTAGACGGGGCGATCGCTTGGCAGCAAGCTAATCAGATTGGGGTTGAATTTGATTTGACACCCGCTCAGCAAACCCTGATGCGCCAAACTCTAGAGTCACTTCTAGAAACGCAAGGATTCCTCAAGACGCTGCAGCGCACAATCACCCAAAATCTGCGGGCTTTTCTCCAGCACAAACTGCCTGACTACATGGTGCCCGATCGCTTCCTATTATTGCCCAGCCTACCTTTAACCGCCAATGGCAAAGTTGATCGCCGCGCTTTACCTGCCCCCGATCAAAGCCGTTTAGCAACCAAGGATGCGATCGCTCTGCCCCGCACCGCCACGGAGGAGAAACTGCTAGCGCTCTGGAGTAAAACGCTGGATATTGCCGAACTCAGCATCTATGACAACTTCTTTGAGCTAGGGGGTAACTCACTCCTAGCCGCTCAGTTAGTGCTAGCAGCGCGGGAAAGGTTGCAAGTCAAACTTCCAGTCCGATGCCTGTTTGAGCAACCTACGATCGCAGGGCTGGCGGCAGCAATTGAAGCGCTACGTCATGCAGATCTGTCTCACGTAACGGCTGCGGTAGATTTACCAGCAGAGGCGGTTCTCCCACCTGAAATCTCTCCCCCGACTCCAGTCACCTCCGCTGCTGAGTTACGCCATGTGCTGCTGACGGGAGCCACGGGGTTTCTGGGAGCCTTCCTTCTACATGAATTATTGCAGCAGACTCAAGCGAATGTTTACTGCTTAGTCCGAGCCTCGGAACCACAGCAGGGATTGCAACGCATCCAGCAAGCTCTGGAGAAGTATGAGTTGTGGAGTCCCAACTTGAGCCATCGGATTATCCCTGTTTTAGGTGATTTAGCTCAACCGTTGCTCGGTCTTGCCCCAGAAACCTTTGCTCAACTGGCTCACCAAATTGAAGCGATTTACCACAATGGCGCAGATGTAAATTTCTTGAAGCCTTACTCTCAGCTCAAGGCCGCCAACGTTTTAGGCACTCAAGCTATTTTGCAACTAGCTTGCCAGAGTAGAACTAAATTCGTCCATTATGTTTCTACCGTGGCGATTTTCGGAGCGCGTTCTGATGTCGCTGCCACAGTCATTGCAGAAGATACCAACATTGATGGTTACGAGGCTAGTCTCAGCCTAGGTTATGCCCAGAGCAAATGGGTGGCTGAAAAGTTAATCTGGATTGCGAAGTCGAGGGGATTACCTGTCACGGTCTTTCGGGCAGGGGCGATCGCGGGATCGAGCCAAACGGGGATCACCAACACCCAAGACTTTGAATCGAGCTTCACTAAGGGCTGCATCCAGATGGGCTACTTTCCTGATCTAGGCAATGAGCAGCAAGCCTTTGTCCCTGTCGATTTTGCCAGTCAAGCGATCGTGCATCTCTCCCAACAACCAGAGGCGATCGGTCAAGCCTTTCACCTGGTTAATCCTCAGCCCATTTCTAGCGTAGAATTCTTCGAGTTGCTCTACTCCAAGGGCTACCCGCTGACTAAACTACCTTACGAGCAATGGCGAGAGCACCTAATGCAGTCTCTGGCAACCACTCCAGACAGTGCTTCAGACAATGCCCTAGCTCCCTTCATCACCTTATATCAAGAAGAGGTTGATCAAGAGCCATCTAACCCATCTGAGTCTGATCTCCGGGCATCGGGGTTTGATTGTCATCATGTCTTGCATGGGTTAAGAAACAGCGCGATCGCTTGCCCCTCAGTGAACCAGTTAGTTGATATCTATCTGTCTTACTTCAGCCGTAGTGGTTTCCTCGCGTCTCCCCAATTTCACTAGAGAGCACCAATTGTAGGAGATCATTGCAGGGGCACCTCTTGTAAGTGCCCCCTTTTTTGTGCGAGGAGCAGAAGACTATCTCTACCTTTGGTAATGAGTGGGAATTTCAATGATAAACTCTGAGCCTTCTCCGAGTTGAGAGAGGCATTTAAGATGGCCCTTATGCTTTTCAACTACGATTTGATAGCTGATTGACAGCCCTAAACCTGTCCCGGAGCCCACTGGTTTTGTGGTAAAGAAGGGGTCAAAAAGTTTTTGGCGGACTTCCTCTGTCATCCCCATACCGTTGTCCGCAATCCGAATTCTAACCCAATCACGATTAACCATCTCTGTACAAATGCGAATGAGCCCTGAGTTTAGTAGCTTGCCTTCTGGGGTGAATAGTAGTTTGCAGCTAGACTGCCGAGCGCTGCATTCCTCTAAAGCATCGATCGCATTGCTGAGGATGTTCATCAATACTTGATTGATCTGACCCGCATAGCATTCTACGAGTGGTAAATCTCCATACTTCTTAAAAATCTCGATCGCAAAGCCTGTTTCTTTCTTTTGCAGTCGATGTTGCAAGATCAACAAAGTACTCTCAATGCCTTCATGCATGTCAACTGGCTTCATATCAGCCTCATCTAGCCGAGAGAAATTTCTCAGCGACAACACAATCTGCCGAATTCGTTCTGCGCCAACTCGCATCGATTTCAGCAATTTAGGTAGATCCTCACTTAAGAAGTCCAATTCGATCTCGTCAATTTTGGTCTCAATATCAGGAGATGGACTAGGATATTCTTGCTGATAGAGATGCACGAGTTCTAACAAGTCTCGAGTATACTCGTTGGCATGATTGAGATTGCCATGAATAAAATTCACCGGATTATTAATCTCGTGAGCCACACCCGCCACCAGCTGACCCAAGCTTGACATTTTCTCAGTTTGAATCAGTTGGGTCTGAGCTTGCCTCAATTCATGTAGCGTTCCTTCCAGCTGAGTATTGTTTTCCTTGAGTTGTAGAGTTCGTTCTTCAACCTTTTTCTCTAGCGTATGGCTATAGTCTTCCAGTTGCATATTGGCCTGTTTTAAGTTCTGGGTCGCTGTTTCCAAATCGCTATATAGCAAAGCATTCTCTAAAGAGATGGCGACTTGAGATGACAGAAGACTTAAAATCTCTAAGCGATCGGCAGTAAATGCCCCTGCGGTTAAGTTGTTTTCTAAGTACAGCAAGCCAATCAATCTACCCTTGTTGAGGATAGGTGTACAAAGAATAGACTTTGGCCGAGTTTTAATAATGTAAGGATCTCTAGTAAAAGTTCCTTCCTGGGTGGCATCGCTCAGAACTAAATTTTCCAAAGTTCTAGCAACATAGTTGACGATAGAAATAGGAAGTTGCTGACTAGACGTGATAGGAATGGATTGCCAAAAAATAACCTCGTCTTGTTCTACATTGCTCGTTGCTTCCACCACAAACTGTCCTGCTTTCTCCAAGATCAAACAGCTTGTTTGCGCCCCTGCATTCTCCATCACAATCCGCAAAAGCTTTTGTAGCAGCTGATCGAGAACCAGTTCACTCGCGATCGCCTGGGATGATTTAGTAATTGCGGTCACATCCAAAGCACTCACACTACCTGTAATCAGGCTAGAGGATGTCTTTGTGTGGCTCAATCCTGATGAGGTAGAGTGGGTTGGGTTCAGAATCAGTCCAGAATACTTTTCTTCTAAAATTTTGACTTTAGCGGTTGCTCCCCAGCAGATATAACCATGATATGCCTCCAACAAGTAGTGCTGAGCTAGCTTCGCTCGATTGCGAGAGAGATAAAACTTAGCCGCTAATTCATTGGCGATCGCTTCTTCCTGGACATACCCTTGCTCTCTGGCACCTGCGATCGCACGATCGTAGAGTTCTGTGGCCTCAAAATATCGCTCGGAGACACGAGCCATTTCTGCTTCTATGAGTTGGTGTTTATGACTATAGTTTTCAGGTGCATAGTGCGCCCATTCCTGCATCCGTTCCTGGTTGACTCGGACTTGCTCTAACAGTTCGCTCTGCTCCTCCACTTCCTCATCAGCATAAAGAGCTAACAAGCTCAGAGAATAGTAGAAGTTAAGTTGAGCTACCTGTAAGAACCCAACCATACTGCCCTCATGCTTTGCAGCTAATGTGGCATGTAACACTGCTTGCTCGTAATCACCCAACAAATAGAAGAGAATAGCTTTAGCTAAGTAAACACAGAACAGTAAAGTAAAGTTCTTAGAGGCAACCAAAGCAGGTAGCATCTCAACTTCATTAAAACTTGTGCCTACCAAACAGTTTGGGTCTTCGGCCTCACCCATTAAGTTGAGCACTAGTTGGCTGTTAATCCGTAAGAAGTAAGTTTGGTATTCCTGCTTCAGACCTTGTACTAGAGCAATATATTTAGTTTGCTGTTCACGAACGACTGCTAAAGGCTCTCCGATAAAAATCTGATAAGTACAGTAAGAGACAGCGTTATAGCAACCATACTCCAAATCACCTGTTTCTAAAGCGCTTTGAACTCCCTCCCGTAAAGGCTCAATGGTATTGCGAACAGGTTCTTGCCAATGTCTGACAAAAACATTAAACATATTGGAAACTTTGCCTTTCAGTTCTTTAGCATTGAAGCGCTCTAAAATTCTGACGCCGAGCTGGCCATAGCGATAGCCAGGGTTAATGTTGCCGCGACCGCCACACAAAATCAGCCCATAAAAGGCATAGGCATAGGCAGCAGGGGGAGAATTACCATACTGAATGCAAATATTGACCATTGTGAAAGCGATCGAGGGTAGTAAAGCAGGATTTGCATACAAAGCCGCTGGCGTCAGCAGCATAAGGATTCGCAAAGCCGCTAGCTTCTGAGGGTTAGTCAATTCAGGTAGATCAAGCAATGTTTCTATGTCTACCTGTTTCGGAGGCTCTTCACTTAGGGGTTCACCCAACATTGCTAAAACTTCTAAAGAGCTAGCGATCGCAGGCTGCAACTGATTTTGAGCAATATAAAACTGAATTTTTACTTCATAGACCTTGGCTTTCTGCAATAGGTCTTGGGCATGATTGAGAAAAACTTTGGCAAGTTCTTCCGCTGTTTCAAAGTGAGTATTTAGATAGGCCACTTCAATGGCTTCTATATACAGATCGGCGGTCAAGTTGTAACAGCAATCCCAACTATTGCTAGGCAGGAGTGCCAAGCCTGTATCGAGATATTTCAGTGAAGTTTCGTAAGCTGCTGCCGCTTTTGCTTTTCGGCCTGCCAGTAAATTTAATTGGGCTAGCTCATCTTTTTCATTTTGATGGAGTATTAAGCTAGCTCCAATATTAAGCTGGTTAACAATATCAAAGATGTTTTCTTCTTGCTCTGCTGCTTCAATATCCTTTAGTAGCGATCGCCCTATCTTTAAATGAGTTTCTTTCTTGTGGTCTTCAGGAATTAGTAAATAAGCTGCTTGCTGAACTCGGTCATGTAAAAAACGATAGCTAACAACAATCTCCTGACTGCTAGCTTGCTCAAATCCCTCCAGTTCGTTCATCAAAACTAGCTTGTAGGCTTCACTTAAAGGTAAAACTAACCCTACTTGTAAAGCTTCCCATAACTCCGTAGCGGTGGAAAACAAAGATTTTTCGTTAACAATCGCTAAAAGGCTTAGATCAAAAGTGTTACCAATACAAGCTGCTAGCTTCAGTACGTTCTGCGTTGATTCAGAAAGTTGTTGAAGCTTCTTAACCATTAAATCAACTACATTATCTGTGGTTTCTACATCTTGGATTTTTTCTATTTTCCACTGCCAGAGGCCAACTTCAGTGTTGTAATAGACTAATTCTTCCTGATAGAGCGTGGTCAGGAGCTGAGTTAAGAAGAAAGGATTGCCATCTGTTTTCTTTGACAACAACTGAGCGAGTGAATCAGCTTTCATCAAGCTGCAACGGAATGTATCAGCAACTAGTTTTCTGATGTCATCACCAGATAAGGGTGATAAAGTAATTGTTTCTATAGCAGCTTTGTTTTTTTGAATCTCCTCTAAGGTTGCGATCAGGGGATGTAGTAGATTAACTTCATTATCTCGATAAGCCCCAATCAGTAACAAACACTGCTGACCAGCAGCCGTCATCAGCAACTGGATTAATTTCAAAGAGGCTGAATCTGCCCATTGTAGATCATCTAGAAATAAAACTAGGGAATGTTCTTTTTGCGCAAAAACTCTAATAAATTCTTGAAAGACTAAATTAAATCGATTTTGGGACTCTGAGGCACTGAGATGTGGCAGAGCAGGTTGCTTGCCAATAATTAATTCAACTTCAGGAATAACATCAATAATGACTTGACCATTGGAACCAAGTTCATTCAGTAATTTCTCACGCCAGGCCATAACTTGACTCTCGCTCTCCGTTAGGAGTTGACGCACTAGCTCTTGAAAAGCTTGAACAAGAGAAAAGTAAGGAATATTACGCTTAAACTGGTCAAACTTACCAGCGATAAAATATCCCTTTTGACGGACAACAGGCCGATGAATTTCATTCACTAAAACTGATTTACCAACCCCAGAATAACCCGCCACTAACACCATCTCTGTAATGCCTTGACTAACTCGTTCAAAGGCATTCATCAAAGTTTTAGTTTCTAATTCTCGGCCATACAACTTTTGTGGAATCTGGAACTGAGCAGAGACATCCTGCTGGCCTGGAGTGAAGCTCTCAATCTTGCCCTTGCCTTCTGGCTGATTTAGGCAAACCTCTAAGTCAGCTTTAATACCATAGGCACTTTGGTATCTGTCTTCAGCAGTTTTTGCCAATAGCTTCATCACGATCGCAGAGACAGATTCAGGAATCTCTGGATTGAGCTGGTGAGGAGAAATTGGATTTTTGGCAATATGGCAATGTACCAATTCAATGGGGTCCGTGGCTACAAAAGGCAACTGACCCGTTAACATTTCATAAAATGTAACCCCTAAAGAATAAAAGTCTGTACGGTAGTCTATGACTCGGTTCATGCGCCCAGTCTGCTCTGGCGACATGTAAGCTAGTGTGCCTTCTAGCAGATTTGGATTACTGATTGTTTGATTTTCTCTAGAGAGGCATGATGCAATTGAAAAGTCAGCAATTTTGACTTGATTCGTTTCAAAGTTAATAATAATATTTTGAGGTTTAATATCTTTATGTATAATATTATTCCGATGGATTTCCCCTAAAACACTAGTTAGTTGAATTCCGATTTTTAATAGTTGCTTTAAGTCATATGCTTCAGAATCCAAGAAAGCTGACAACGACTCCCCACCGAAGTCTTCTAGTATCAATGCCAAGCTTAAATCATGCTTTTCTAATCTATAGGGTTTGACAACTCCTTCAATTTCAAGCTTTTTAGCGATCTCGTATTCATGCTGAAGTCTGTATAGTTCTTTTGGAGTCGGGTAGTCAGACTTTAGAGTTTTGATAATAACTGAGGCTTGCTTTGTTTCATCTTTTCCTCTATAAACAACCGTACTAGTGCTTTCATAAATTTTATAAGTAGATTTATAGCCCAAGATGTTAATCATATTGATCATCAAACAGTATTCGATTCATGATTCGGCAAAACTGCAAAAATCAACCCAAATCTTCCTCGTGGGAGGAATACCGTTTGAGCTTCTACAGTTCCTATAGCTATTATTCTGTTGAGTGTCTTAGGAAACTTCGAGGAAAATACGCAACTTAAGCCGGGAGCATGTCAGCTTTGCGATGAGTAATAATGCTTAGGTTAACTGCATGACTGGTCAATCCAGACGGTATCAGTGAGGATGAGAGAGTCTACTCTCGTCCAAAGTCATGACTCCTGAACAAGAACAAGCGCTCAAAGCTCACCTCCAAGCTATTGCACAAATCCTGTATAACGAAAGTGATCCAGCTGCGATGAAAACACTAGAAGGAATTGAGATGACAGTGTGGCAGCAGATTCAGGCTCATGTTAGCCCAGAAATAGGGAGTTTTTTATCCAGACGGTTACAGGAACGCAAGCAGGTAAACCCAGAAGACTCAAAAGCACCTTGGGAGAGCTAAACCTTACCTCAAAGCAAGCAAAGAAATTGTCCGTACTGCCCTATCGCCAGTTGAGTCCTCACTTCGGTAGTGGTCTGCTGAAGAATGAGAGATCAAATAAAGGCAGCGTTGAGGATGCATCCATGAACTGCCCAACTTGCCAAAGCCAAAAGGTGGTGAAAAATGGGACAACCAAGCGCCAAGATGACAGTGTTGTCCAGAAGTATCTGTGCAAGGCTTGCAACCGACAATTCAACGAGCGAAGCGGCACTCCGATGTCGAGGCTCCGAACATCGTCTGTGATTGTGAGTGCAGCTTTGAATGTGCGCACAGAAGGATTGGGCATTCGTGCCACTGGACGCTCACTTGGCAAGTCACACTCAACCATCATGCGCTGGGAGCAAAGGCTGGCTCAGCAAGCTACTGCATGGTCACCCCCTGCGCCCGTCGGAGCAGATGTGACGCTCGAAGGGGATGAAGTATATACTCGTGTTGGCGAGAACCTTCCCCCCCGAAATGAGTCAAGGGTGGACAATTCATTTCATTGAACGAGAGAGTCGCTATTGGGTTGCAGCCCAGGCAGGCAAAAAGCAGACTCCACTGTTTGAGCAAGGCACTCAAAGCGCTTGGGATTGGGCAAAACCAGCCCAGTTCATCCGTTGGTTTACAGATGGTGAACGCCGCTATGGCAAGGTTTTGTGGAAACTTGCCAGTGTTTACCTCAAATCAGGAGAAGTCCATCGGGCGTACCATCACCGTAAGGTCTGGCGGCAAGGGTTAGAAGTCGCCATGAAAATCAAGGGGTCTCAGGGAAAAAGGGGGGTGGAGTGGTTTTACCTGGAGCATCCGTTTACGGCTATCAGCGCTGTCTTTAGCTTTCATGTAGAGTTGAAGTTGTTGAAATTTAATTGGACCCGGCACTAGGCGTTTCTATTGGTGTTAGTAGACAGTCCTAGTGTCTTTGCTTTGAGGGTCTTGTTGGAGCGCGATCTCACTCTAGAAGCAGAACGACAAAGTAATCTCAGAGGCGGCCTATGCAGTTGTCATCGGGGCCTATCTAATCGTCGCCTAACAGGTACCGACCGATGGTTTGGTCATGGAAGGATTTAGTACGTTGAATCAAGCTTCAATTACAGGGGAATCGATTCCCGTTGAGAAGACAATCGGAGATGAGGTCTTTGCAGGCACGATTAATGGCAATGGAGCATTACGGCTCAAAATTCACCAACCGCCTGAAAGTAGCTTAATTCAGCGAGTGATTCGTCTCGTCCAGCAAGCTCAAACCGAGGCACCACCCTCTCAGCAATTTATTGAACGATTTGAACGTGGCTATGCCAAGGTGATTGTGATCTCCGGAATCTTGCTCGGTACGTTACCTCCCTTTCTGTTGAGTTGGAACTGGGAAGAAACGATTTACCGGGCATTGATTTTTCTAGTGGTTGCGTCGCCCTGTGCCTTGATGGCTTCAATTATGCCGACCCTGCTATCAGGAATTGCCAACGGTGCGCGACATGGAATTTTGTTCAAGAACGGGGCACAGTTGGAATGGATTGGGCAAGTGCGGGCGATCGCTTTTGACAAAACCGGAACACTAACAACTGGGAAGCTCCAGGTCGTTGAAGTGATGGCAACCCAACCGTCCACTGACCAACTGCTACAAGTGGCCGCAGCTTTGGAGAGTTTATCGGAACATTCAATTGGTGAGGCGATTGCCCAATTTGCTCATCAGCAGAATTTAACTTGGGTAGACGCAGTAAACGGTCAAGCACAATGCCGGACAAGGAATCACTGGAAAAATCAGTGATCAAATTGCGATCGTTGGCAAAGCTGGTTTTGTCCAGGCACAAGTGAGCCATGTTGTTAAGCGCCTTACTCAGGGATTGTCGTCTCGGTGTGGTAACTACTCAGGTAGGAGAACAGGTCTGTTGGCAGGGGTGGATTGTCTTTGAGACCTTGCTCAATCAACGCCTGATAGCGTTGCTCAAAGTCCAAAAAACAGAAGCAGTGCCTCCCAGAACAGCTAGAAGTTGGCGATTGCTGAATTGGCGTCAGTTTAGCTGATTCTAGTGGACTAATTTTGGCGGCACGAGTGGGAAAAGACACGGACGAGTTGATTGAAGAATTAGTCGTCAGTAGTGAGGTCCTTTAACTTGGCACGACC
Organism: Trichocoleus desertorum ATA4-8-CV12; assembly: GCA_019358975.1. Classification (NCBI taxonomy): domain Bacteria; kingdom Bacillati; phylum Cyanobacteriota; class Cyanophyceae; order Leptolyngbyales; family Trichocoleusaceae; genus Trichocoleus; species Trichocoleus desertorum. The sequence continues at coordinate 15,713 of JAHHIL010000036.1, read as the reverse complement.
TAGCCATTTATCCCACTACTATTTGATGCACTACCTGCTGTTAGTACTGGCAGAACCTTCTCTCCAAAGACTTGAATGAATTGCTCCTGCTCCCGGTTGACGTTATGTAAAATTAATTCATCGAAGCCTAATTCAATATCTTTCTGTAGCCACTCGATCTGTTGTTGGGGATCGGCTGAGATTCGGACGTGTTCATTCAGTTCGTCTGGGGTGACACATTCTCCTGCTGCGTCAAACTGTTCTGGTGTTCGTAGCTGCGTCATCAACACATTCTTAAAGATATTGTTGCGCCATTGTTCATGGGCTTTTTGACGAGCCATGTCGTCGGTGCGATCGCAGGAGAGCTGAACTTTCAAAATCATGGGCTTCCCTTCCCCACCTCCGCGTCGAAAAGCATCAACAACTCGTTTTAGTTTTTCGGGTGGGCGTGAAATGGTGATCAGTCCATCTGCCCAACTTCCCAACCATTCGGCAGTCGCTTCTGTAATGGCTGCTCCAATGATCAGCGGTGGGGTGTCAGGGCGAGAATAAAGTTTGGCTTCTTCCACACAAACTAATCCATGATGGGTTACCGTTTCCCCTGCCCATAACGCCCGCATGATATCAACGCACTCTTTGAGCCGAGTATTGCGATCGCGCTTGGTTAGCCATTTATTTCCGGTGATGTGCTCGTTGAGTGCCTGACCACTCCCCACAGTCAGCCAAAAGCGATTCGGAAACATTTCGGCGAGGGTAGCGGCGGCTTGGGCGATGATCGCTGGATGATAGCGATCGCCGGGAGCATTGACCACTCGATAGGAGACGCTGGGTGTTGCTTGCATGGCTGCGCCTAACCAAGACCAAGCAAATCCACTTTGCCCCTGCTGCTCACCCCAAGGATGAAAGTGATCGGATGAAAGCACGCGCGTAAATCCTGCTTGTTCTGCCATTTGGGCATACTTCAGCAGTTGACTAGGTGGAAATTGTTCGTGAGAGGCGTGATAACCTATTTGCACCATGACCATCTTCCTGGGTAACTACCTGCAATCTACTAGTTGACAATGCGGCGATAACGAGCTTCCACCAAAGCATAGATGCTATAAGCCATCAGTCCCAGAGCCATTAGACTTAATAAGCAGGAACCAAAAGGCTGGTGTTCTAGAGTTGCTAAGACTCCACCAAAGCCTCTCGCTTGACTGGCCTTAGATTGCCATGCCGCTACGATAACCCAAGCATGGGCAACAACTCGTTGCACCTGTTGTTGTAGGTTTTGCAGTTGGAAGTCGTGGTGTGTCATAGTAGCGCTGAATGAGCCCGATTGACCCGAAACCAGCGATAGCCGTAGGGAGATAGTTGAATCACTTTTTCGTCCCCATTGAGGGATTCATAGGGGCGATCGCCAAATAGATCAAACAAATGTTGATACTCAAGCGATTTAAGAGTGACTGTACAATCTTGGTCTGCTAAGTTATGTACGGCAATCACCGCGCGATCGCCCGAGGCGCAACAGTGAGCAAACACACAGGGAACATCTGTTTCTAAAATATGTAAGGTACCATAGCCCAGTTCTGGACATTGCTGGCGAATCCGGATCATGCGTTCCATCCAGTTAATGAGTGCGGATGGGTCGCGCTGAGCCTGGGCAACGTTGACCTCTTTGTAGCCGTATTTTCCCTCACTAATCACAGGTTGGGGCAATTGGTCAGAGGGTGCATCAGAAAAGCCGCCATTAAGTTCATCCGACCATTGCATCGGCGTTCGCACACTCGTTCTTCCTGGCAAGGATAAATCATCGCCCATGCCGATCTCATCGCCATACCGCAATAAGGGGGTACCCGGTAAGCTAAACATTAAGCTATAAGTAAGTTCGATGTGGCGGCGATCGCTCTTGAGCATAGGAGGTAGGCGACGACGAATTCCCCGTCCAAAGATCTGCATATTCTCTTCAGGGGCAAAAGCGTCAAATATCTCTTGCATTTCTGAGTCACTCAGGCGATCGAGCGTTAACTCATCGTGATGACGGACAAAATTTAACCACTGGCACTGAGCAGGAATTTCTGGTAAGGTGTTTAGCCCGTAGCACAGCGTTTCGGCTGCTTGGCGAGCCAGTGCCAAGAACATGTATTGGTTTAGTAAAAAATTGAACAGGAGATGGATGCGATTTCCTTGCCCAAAATAAGTAGGAATTTCCTCTGCGGGCACATTGGCTTCTGCTAGCAAGACCGCATCTCCTTGGCGTGAAGTCAGAAACCCTCGCATTTCATCAAAGAATTTTTCTAAGTCCTCCTGATTAGCACCCGGAATACCGATGCTATTGATTAAGAAGGAGGCTGCATCAATCCGGAAGCCAGACACGCCTAGTTCTAGCCAAAAGCCCATGATTTTGCAAATCTCTTCTCGCACTGCCTGGTTAGCAATATTCAGGTCGGGCTGATGTTTGTAGAAGTGGTGTAAATAGTAGGCATTTGCCTGCTCATCGTAGTCCCATAAGCTATCCTCTACAGTGGGAAAAGCAATTAAATCCGGATCACTTTCAGGGAGATTTTTGGACCAAACGTAGTAATCCCGGTAGCAAGAATCTGGGTTAGCGCGAGATTCCTGAAACCAAGGATGTTGATCAGACGTGTGATTGATGACAAGATCGATCAGCACTCGCATCCCTCGCTCTTTAGCCTGATGCATGAACTCCACAAAGTCGCCGAAGGTGCCTAAACGAGGATCAACGTTGTAGTAGTCCATCACATCATAGCCATTGTCTCGGTTTGGTGAGGGGTAAAATGGCAATAACCAGAGGCAGGTGACGCCTAATCCTGCTAGGTAATCCAGCCGCTGCCTGAGTCCATTAAAGTCACCAATGCCATCTCCATCGGAATCCATAAAGGTTTCGACATCCAGGGAATAGACGATCGCATTCTTGTACCAATGATTTTGCATAGAATATCTAAAACTAGTCGCTAATACTTATTCTCCAACACTGAGCTGGCGTAGGGAAATTTGTTTGCATAAACTTTCAACTGCAAGGGTGAGCGATCGCATTAATTCTGAATCTTCACGATAATCGGCTTCAGCCAAATTGGTGACTCGCTGACTCTCACTCACTTGAATCTGCTGATCCCAGGTTTGAGCTTCTTTATAAACCCCGATCGTAATCCCGCCTTCATCATTCAGGACTGAAAAGCAAGGGACATCTGAAGCCCCATCTCCAACGTAGATCATTTGTGACAAAGGGAGGTGCAATTGATCTTCTGCAACATCTCGGTAGGCAAACGATCGCCCATCTCCATCCACTCGATCCTTGCCACTGGCAATCTGCATTAAATAGCGGGTCTTTTCGGTGTGGCTGATGCTGCGCTTGAGAAATTCAACTTCGCCTGTTTCGTCATAGTGAAATTCGCAGCCCCAAATTTGAGTAAAGTAAGGAGCAATGCAGGTATGGCGAACCACCTCACCAAACCCACCTGTAATGATAAAAAACTCTAGTTCGATTTTTGGATTGAGATCTTGTACACGCTGATGCAGGAGATCGAACATCTCCGTAACACCATGAAAAGGCTGGAGCTGTTGACCAAACTGAATCAGATAATCCTGGGTGATTTTGTGCTGGATCTCTGAGTGGTGTTTGGACGCTTGAACCAAACAGTAGAATCTGGCTGCCACATGATCCCAGCCTGCGTCCTTTAAGGGTTCATATTGCTGCTGGCGAAATTCATCGACGCTTAAACCTAAAGCCTTCACTAGCTCATCGAAAGTATCCGGGGCAAGCGTGTCATCAAAGTCAAACACAATTCCAATGCGGTTACAGACAGGCTTAGTCGCTTGGGGTTTGGTGAGATGAGTCTCTTGTCTTTGTGCCATCACTATTCTCTCGCTCCACTTTCTGAGTTTGCTCTAGCTGCTTCAATGCTTGGCGTTGCAGAATAGAAGTATGAATTGAGGTTATTCTTGATGCAATGTCCTGAGTGTGGCTCCACTCATAACCGTAAGAATGGGAAAAAGCGAGGTAAACAAAATCACATCTGCGTGACTTGCTCTCGCCAGTTTCTCGACCACTACGAGCCTCACCTAGGCTACTCGGATGAGGTCAAACGAGAATGCTTGAAGATGTACGTCAACGGCATGGGATTCCGTGGCATTGAACGAGGTCATTGCGAGTGCATCACACCACTGTGATTAACTGGGTCAAACAAGTGGGTCAGCATCTCCCCGATGCTTATGATCCTGACACCGTTCCTCAGGTAGGAGAACTGGATGAACTGGAAACCTTTGTCAGGGCTAAAAAAACAAAATCTGGCTCTGGACGGCAGTTGACCACTTCACCTGTGGAATTTTAGGGTGGGTGTTAGGGGACCATAGTGCCGAGACGTTTACTCCCTTATGGGCGATCGTCGCTCAATGGCAGTGCTATTTCTATGTGACTGACGGATGGAGTGTTTATCCGGGTTTTATTCCAGAGGGGGACCAGATTGTGAGCAAAACCTATATGACCCGAGTCGAGTCAGAAAATACCCGCTTACGGCACTATCTGGCGCGTCTGCATCGCAAGACGTTGTGCTATTCCAAGAGCGAGGAAATGCTGAGACACTCGATTCGCTTGTCACTTCACTACTTAAAATTCTGGGATGTGCCTGTTCCAGCCTAGTTCATACCTTCATTCAGCAATGCCCAATGCTTTAAACAGCGTGTTCACAGCAGCTTATGTAATTCGTCCCTGTCTCTACGCTCCGCCTGTGCCGACCAGCCCAGTGAGCTGTAATAAATAAGTCACTGCAAATCCAGCAAAAAATAGTCCTGCTAAAGTAGTTGTCCAGAAGCTTAAGGGATTAGGCTGTAGTTTCTTCGGTAGCATCTGGTGGTTGAGATATAAAGTGAGCCCAGTGACGACTGGGATATGAGAGGCTTCAATGGCTCCAGCGGTTTGAAGTAACCCCACAGGTTTGCCGAAGATCAGATACACGCCAATCGGGAGTCCTGCCAACAAGGTAGCAATAAAGAATTTACGTAGGAATTTTTCGTTGGTCCAACGCTTACTCCGCACCCCAAACCCTTGCAGCAAAATTTGTGTTCCATCGGCAAACATGCGTCCGAACCCGTCTTGCACAGACATGGTAGTACTGCAAAAGGTGATGAAGACGATCGCGACCATAAACCAGAAGCCAAAAGGCCCCAAAGATCTCCTAAGAGGCTCCCTAAGGTTTCTGCAATCTGGTTTTCTTGGGGTACTAAGCCCTGTGGACGCAACAGTTCTGCTCCCAAAATCAGAAACGAGAGGGCTGCTAATAAGGCTCCGACTACAGCTAGGGTATTGGAGAAGGTCATCAAGCTTAGCCATCCCTGCAAGTGCTCTCGTTGATCGCGATCGAGCTGCTTAAAGTCAATGGGTTCTTCACGCTTGTTGGTGGCAGCACCGTAGCCTCTAGCACCGATCCAGTAGGAGTACCACATAATTCCAGCGGCCCCTGCTAGCATGAACCCCAACCAAGGCAGGATTTCCTGATACTGGACATCTTGAGGGATTTGAGGGACTAGCCCGCCTGATAGTTGCCCCAGGTTAGGAAAGACAAAAACGGCAGCAGCCACCACGGCTATGGTACGCCCGATGCCGATGTAGGATGAAGCTTTTTCGACGCCATCGTATTGCCCCAGAAAAACGATCGCGGCTGTGACTACAATGATGATTACGGTCCAGAGTTGGGCGGTGCCGCCAGTCATCAAAATTAGTGCGGTTGCTGCGGCTCCTGCCATACCCGCCACAGTGGCGATCGCCACCACAAACTGAGGCACTAAAATCAGCCAGATCGCCCAGTTCTTGGGGCCAGGGAGCCGCTTAAAGCCTTCTAGAATCGTAATACCGGTGCAAACGGTAAACCTGCCAACTTCACGGTTAATAAACCATTTCAGAACTACTGCCGCTAGGAGTGCCCATAAGAGGGTATAGCCATAGAGTGCCGCAATCCGGGGGGTGAAGAGTAACTCACCAGAGCCAGCGGCAGACAGCATCCAGAGGAAGCTAGGCCCCAACCATTTCAGCCAATCTCGCCCTTGAGGTGGTTGCGGCACTTGCGGTTGTGGTTTGTCGGTAGATGGATCACCAGTTTGTATTTGTTGATTACTGTTCATCTTGCTCTCTACTCCTATGGGGATCTAGCTCAGCACAGGCTCAAGCTCAGTTCGCTTAATTGCGATACAGGTGCCATCCAACGAAAATGGTTTTGTTGTGCTTCAAGCAAAGTAAATAGGCTGGGTGAATCACCACCCAACCTCTACTCAAAGGAGATAACTTACTTGGCAGCGTCTGGAATTGCTGAAGGATAAACAGCGTCAGCAATCAGTACAGGTTTTTGGCTATATTCTGCTTCTAGCTTTCTCTGCAAATCTAGATCCCAAGTCAAATCGTAGTCTCGCTCAATGTCAGCCACGACAAAGGGACGCAGTACACCTGTCACCGCAACTGTTTCGCCATCTTTTACGGGGGCTACAGCCAGGGCTCCTGCCTTAGGATTGGTTCGTAAAACCAGCAGGTCAGTGGCACCAAACAACTCATCTTCATCTAGTGTGAAAGAGTTTGGTGTTCTAATATCTTCAACTTCACCTGTGACTGCTAGCGCCTTACCGTAGTACGGCTGAGGATCTTCGGTGATCTTGCCTGGTTCCGGTGCTAGGGCGATCGCTTGGGCAATAATGGCAGGCTTGCTTTCGTACTCAACATACACTTCGGGATCTAAGTCTAAGTCAAAGTCGCGCTCCACTTCTGCTAAGACAAAGTTGCGAACTTGCCCCGTGACCTGCACTTCAACACCATCGTCAGTGGGTAGAACGAAAGGTTGGCCTGACGCATTAACAACCAAAATTGATTCAGTACCAAAGAACTGTTCATCGCTCACGGTAAAAGTGTTAGGAGCAATTTTCTTAATGGGTTCGCTTCGAATGGTCACGGTCTGTCCAATTAAGCGGTTGGTCTCATTCGCAACTTCTTCAGTTGTAACATTCCCCGCTGGTGGTGGGGCAGCGGCTTCTTGTCGTCCATCGGTGCAAGCAGGAAGAACTAAGGCCATTAGAGCAAAAGCAATTCCTGATGGAAAGGAACCATTTAGTTTTCCTAACTTTTGAGTAAAGCTATTGTGATTAGAGCTAGTGTAGCGAGCCATGTGATTTTCACTCCGTTTATTTATGATCAAAAACTTTTTGAGTTCGCTGTTGATGAGGTCACAACAGCTAGGTCAGAACAGCCAACAAAACATCTGTTCACACCTCAGTTGTTTGATTTTCATTGATTTAGTTCAAGAAGACTTGACCATCTGGTTGAATTCTCAAGACGCCTTGGTTATCAGTCAAGGTAGTCGCTTCATCAAGCGATACTGCTAATATTCCGCTTTTTTCGGTGGGCATTGACATCACTTCCAAGAGACCATCGTCCTGCCGCACCATCGTGATGGTTGCAGGGGTTGGTAGCCTTAAGGTGGCTTCTGCCCCGGCTGGAAGAAAACGACGCTGGGTATATCCGATCGCTTCATAACTAACGAGAGTGTTAGTGTTATTTTTTAATCTCACACCTACTTCCCCTGCAACAGGAGCGATATTTGCGATTGGTTCTGCCCTGTTTTCAGGTAGGGGGGGCTGTGCTAGAGGCAAAGACCTTCTCTCAGGAACCCTAATCATCTGCTGACGAGACAATTGAGTTCGTTCGCTGAGAAGCCGAGTTGCAGTATTAGCGGGGCAACCTCTAGGAACTAACTTCGTGCTGTTGTGGGGTTCCTCATAATAAATGCCAGGGCATGGATTGAGAACCCTAGAGACGGCTGGGCTAGCCAAGGAAACTGTAGGTAGACCCACTAATAAACTTCCACAGATCGTTCCTATTAGGCCAAATCCTCTCCTGATTAAATGAGTTTTCTGGTTCATAACCTTCTCCTAAACATGATGCTGATTGAACTTAAATAAAACTTGAAGCATAGAACATTTGAGTTAAAGCATTTTTAATGAGTTCGAAAAAACTTTTAATCTCTATCTTGCTTAGCAATAATCAAGTTTTAGTCATTTGTTTACTAATATAGAGATTGAAGTTAGTTATTTCTTCCAGCTAAAGAGAGAAGGGAGGTTTCTATTTATAGGTTGAGTAAAAATTCATGCTGTTTTCATTATTAACTCAAGCCTTTTATGCGTATGGTGCTAGTATTTATATCTAATGGAGGAGATGAATTTCATGCTGATTTCACTATTCTGTAAATACCTTGTAATTAAGGGATTCTAGTCAGAAGAAAGTTATTAATAATGCGACTGTTATTAGTTGAAGATGAAACCGATTTAGGTGCAGCCATTAAGCAAGTTTTGAATCACCAGACCTACGTGGTGGACTGGGTGCTAGATGGCAAGCAAGCCTGGAGCTATCTAGAATCTCACTGGAGCGAATACACTTTGGCAATTTTTGATTGGATGTTGCCAGGGATGTCAGGGGTGGAGTTATGCAAACGGCTACGAGCCCAAAATAGACCGCTTCCTGTTTTGATGCTGACTGCAAAAGACCGGATGGAAGAAAAGATTCAAGGGCTGGACAGTGGCGCAGATGACTACTTGGTTAAGCCCTTTCAGATGGCAGAACTGCTGGCAAGACTGCGAGCGTTGCGGCGGCGATCGCCTCAGATCCAGCCGTCTCAACTCCGGGTTGGCAATTTAACACTCAACTATGGAACTCACGCAGCTGTTCGGCAAGATGCGAAGGGCGATCGCCAGGTGATTCCTCTAACTATCAAAGAGTTTCAGCTCTTGGAGTACTTCATGAAGCACCCCAACCAGATTGTCAATCGCGATCAAATCATGAACCAGCTTTGGGAAGTGGGAGCTGAACCTGTGAGTAATGTTGTTGCCGCCCAAGTTCGTCTACTCCGGCGTAAATTGGAAGATGAGGGGTCTACGATTGAAACCATCTACGGTGTGGGCTATCGCTTTAACCTGGATGGATAAGCAATGAAAGACAGTCAACTCTTTGGCTCAACTCGTCTCCGTCTGGCTATTTGGTACGCTGGGGTCATGGCTTGCATCCTGGGGGCATCTGGTTTTGGAGTTTATCAGGTGGTTGCCCATGCCTATCGCCGAACTATCGATCAAGGATTGCAAGCGGTTACAGGGGTTGTGGCGAAACGAATTGAGCCTGTCATACAGCGACCAGAACAGTTACGTCAGGTTGCTAAAAACCTCTCCTTGCGTCTATGTCTCGCTGAAGCAGATTGTATCCCTAGCGCTGAAGCTACTAAAGCAGCTCAACTTCCTGAAGTCATTCGGCCTCCTTTGGTCGGTGTGCCTGATCCAATCAATTACTACATTCGCTTAATAGATTCAAAGGGAAGACCCATTGTGGTCATGGGACTCCAGATAGACCAATTGCCCAGCACATCAGGAAAAGCAAAGTGGGAGACATTGACAGATGAGCAAGGGATTCGCTATCGCCAAGTCTCCTTACCGCTACAGATACAGAATCAGTCCGGAGGATATGTCCAGGTGGGGCGATCGCTACAAGACCTAGACCAAAACCTGGTGGCCTTACGCTGGACGTTGCTGCTAGGGTGCGCGATCGCTCTGCTTCTGGTAGCTTTGTCAAGCTGGTGGCTAGCGGGATTAGCGATGCAACCGATCTACCACTCTTATCAGAGAATGCAGCAGTTTACTGCCGATGCTGCCCACGAATTTCGCACCCCGCTCGCTGCCATGCAAGCCACAATCGAATCTACGCTGCGCTTTCAAGATAAGTCTGAAAATTCTACTGTAGAGATAACAGGAGGAGTGCTAGCTGTCTTGCAACGCCAAACTTTACGGCTCTCAGAGTTAGTTAAGGATCTTCTACTACTAACCCGGATTGACCAGCGTAAACTGACAGGAAAGCATCTCCCTTGCTGTCTCAATGATCTGATCAGCGATTTAGTAGAAGAACTCGCTTTTTTAGCAGTTAAAGGGAAAGTAGAACTTTCCATACAGTTACAGGTGCCCACATCTGTCTATGTTTTAGGTGATGAGGAACAGCTTTATCGTTTAGGTTGCAACTTAATTAACAATGCGATTCAAGCAACACTCGCAGGAGGAAAGGTGACGGTTTCGCTCAACAGAAATGAACAAGACGCCATTATTCAAGTTCAGGATACAGGGCTAGGAATTGCTCCAGCCGACCAAGGCCGAATTTTCGATCGCTTTTATCGAGTAGAACAAGAGCGATCGCGCCACACAGGCGGTTCTGGTTTAGGTTTACCTATTGCTTTAGCCATTGCTCAGGCCCATCACGGCACCCTTCAAGTACGCAGTGAACTTGGTAAGGGCAGCACCTTTACTGTGCGCTTGCCCCTAGAATGAGCGGGATATTCTAAGTCCCGGTCTGTTTCTGTGAAACGGTTGACGCAACTCCGCAGGCTCCCAGCATGTCCGATCGAGCAAATTTTACTCTAACGGGCATTTCAGAAAGGGGGCCAATTTTAATTTGTGCAGGAAATCTATTCTATTGTATTCAATTTTACATGGCGAAAATTTGTCTCCAGAAAGGGCATCTATCTTAATAGATAAGTTTTGTAAAGATTTAACTTGATTTGTTAGAAATTCCTTGTTTCTACTGGAATTGTCATTTCTCAGACTGTAGAAAATTTCTAAGTAAAGCGAATACAAGCAGCGTCAAAAGTTCCTGTGTTCGTCAATGCTTTACAAAAGTTTACAAAAACAGCCGTTTTTTCGGCCTGTTTGGCTACTAATTCATAAATACTACTGTAATAATGTGAATTAATGTAAAGTTGCTCATAAAGCAATGTAAATACCTACCCAGGATGCCAAGCGCTTTATGTACGTCATCATTTATACCTAAAAGATTTGATGTACACGTGGCAAGCATAAAGTAGCTACTTCCTCTGAAGTACAAGTTTGTGCTGCCTTGGCGCAGGTTTCTCTCTTCGCACAGTCGTTTAAGTGTGACCCTCTTGCTCAATCTACCTAGACAACCCCCTTAAAAAATCATCATGACAAGATTTACCAGGCGCGACGTTTTGAAGTTTGGAGCGATCGCAGGTGGTTCATTGCTACTGCCGATCGGACTGCAAAAACGGAGCTACGCAAGCGATCCGAACAGCCCCAAGGTTGCTCCTTTCTCTCTTCCTTTCCGCCTTCCGCCCGTGCTTAACCCTGTGCGTAGCGATGCAACAACCGACTACTACGAGATCAAGGTCAACAAGACGCGGGTCAACATTATTCCGGGTCTCAGTACCGAGGTCTTCAGCTACAACGGAACAGTGCCAGGGCCAACCATCAGGCAGCGCAAAGATCGTCAGTCTGTGGTTCGCTTCATCAATGACAGCATTGGAACGCCAACCTCCACGCACCTGCATGGTATGGCCTCCCTACCTCAGTACGATGGTTACGCAGAGGATTTAATTCCACCTGGGTACTACAAAGATTACATTTACCCTAATAACCGGGCTGCAACGTTGTGGTATCATGACCACGCAATTCACAGAACAGCTCGCAACGTCTACAAAGGATTGGCTGCCAGCTACATTGTTCAAGATGACCTTGAGCTAGGCCTCGCTTTACCCAAAGGAGCGTATGATGTATCGCTGATGATCCAAGACGTCATTCTCTCCTCAAATGGCTCATTAGTGTATGACGACGATGGTGAGGACAACCTGATGGGAGACATCATCACTGTCAATGGTGTGCCTTGGCCTCGGATGGAGGTGGCAAACCGCAAGTACCGCTTCCGTGTGTTGAATGGTTCACTTTCGCGATCGTATCGGCTTGCCCTCAGTAATGGCAGCAAGTTTACGATGATTGGCACGGATGCTGGACTGATGGGATCGCCCGTAGAGGTGGCAAACTTCCGGCTTGGCATGGCAGAACGGTACGAGTTTGTGATCGATTTTTCTAAGTACCCAGTTGGCACTAAGATTGTGCTGCAAAACCTTAGTCTGCCCAACAACGAAGACTATGCCAATACCAATGTAGTCATGCGGTTTGATGTGGTGCGGCAGGAAGCAGACGATAGCTCTGTTCCCAGCACACTTCGTCCTTACAGTGTCATTCCTACCTCTTCGGCAGTGCGGACGCGGGAGTTTCGATATGAGCGCTCAAACGGACTGTGGGTCATTAATGGCAAAGTATGGGATGTCAACCGAATTGATGCTAACCCTCAACTTGGCGATGTTGAAATCTGGCGACTGTACAACAACTCAGGCGGCTGGTTCCATCCAATTCACGTCCACTTGATTGATGCTCAAATTATCGATCGCAACGGGAAAGCACCTTTCCCCTACGAGCGCGGCTTCAAAGATGTCTTCTATGTGGGTGAAAACGAGTCTGTGCGGGTGATTGGCAAATTTGGGCCTCACACAGGTAAATATATGTCGCACTGTCACAACAGCGTGCATGAAGACCACGACATGATGAACCAGTTCCAAGTGGGTACAGGTGGCCCTGATCCGGTTACAACCGCGCCCGCCCGACCTCTGCCCGCACCGCCGCTTTAATCCATCGGTTGCTAGCTGCGTTAAGGATCGAAATCTTTGGGGATCAATTCCTCGATCGCTGTTAATTTCCAGTTCTTGCCTTGGTGCTTCTCTGGATGGGGAATTGCTAAGGCAAAAGCTGGGTAGAAATTTTGATAGTTCTTTAAGGCGACAGGGATGGCTGCGCTAGATTACTTCAGCCTTGCCTGCGCTGACCAAATTTAGATTCGATCGCAAAATTAATCTCACCCCGGAGTTCTACCAATGAAGTCACTAGAGCTAAAGATTCAATCATGCTTTAAAGTCGCTGCTATTGGCATCGCAATGACTTGTAGCGGGTTTGCTCTGACATCTCACCCAGTTCTGGCCCATTCTCATGGTCACAATTCACTTCAGGCGTCTTCTGATTCTTCTGCTCATGATTCACATCACCCATCTTCAGAATCCAAACCGCGATCGCCCGAAGAATATGCTCTGGATCTAAAGGCTGAGCGCTTTGTCAATCGAGGGCTAGAGCAGCTTATGAAGGGAGATGAGCGAGGAGCTTTAGTAAGCTTTAGTCAAGCCATAGAGGTGATCCCTACTCATGAGATTGCTCACACTTATCAAGGGCGTCTTCAGAGTCGTATAGGAAATCATGAGGCGGCGATCGCGTCCTATACGGAAGCTATCAAGAGCAATCCTAATTTCTCATATCTTTATAACAGTCGCGGCGCAGCTCGTGAACAAGTGGGCGATGATGAGGGAGCGCTCAGCGACTACACCCAAGCGATTGAACTTTATCCAGAAGATGGCATCGGCCACAACAACCGAGGCGCGCTCAACTTAAAGCTGGGTAAGTATCAGTCTGCGATGGCAGACTTTAATCAGGCCATTGAAGATAACCCTGGTTACGCTGCTGCGTATGCTAACCGGGCTGAACTGCGGCTTCAACTCAAAGATATGCAGGGAGCAATGGCGGATTTCAATCAAGCTATTAAGCTGAATCCGGCGCTAGCTGCCGTCTATGTCCGTCGAGCAGATCTTCGGACTCAGTTGGGCGATCGCAAGGGAGCCGCATCAGACCTTCAGTTCGCCAAAAAGCTGGAGCAAGAAGGCCAATCCCACCGAGCGACTGCCACAGGCATCTTAATAGAATAAAAAACCTCGATGCACAGTGGCACCGTGCCAAGCTACCCGTGCCAAGCTAAATGACGCAGAGACAAATTCGTGTCATCCAATAAATGCGATCGCTGCACGCTTGCAGGAATTAAGGTTGATGAAATTTATCAATGCACAAATCCATTCACAAACCAAATGCTAAGCTTTTTTGGGACAGATTTTTCATCCTTTCTGCTTGCTTCGCTCATTGCTCAAGCGAACATTGGAGTTCCACCATCTGTGGGGGAACCACTACCAAAAACAGCTAGGTCTCAGTCTGTAGAAACAGCAAATACTTACTTTTCTGAGCCACTTTGTTACTTTCAAACGAGTGACAGCAGAGTGATTGACCTAACCTATTTATGTGGGCAAGCCCCCACATTGCAGGCTGTTAGTTATCCTCAATCCCCTCAGGTCTATGATGCTAGGGCAATTAGAACATTTGATGACTCTGTGTATGGAGAAGGAAATTGATATAAAGCAAGCGGCAGTGCATCAAAGAGTAGAGGGATCAGTAATACCAACTCCTCCAAGTTAAATGACAGATGTTAGAAGACTAGTAGAGGTTTCAGTCATGGAATATGGCAGGAGTCTACACACTGGAGATTTAAGAGAGTTATACAACTCTCTGTCACAACAATACAAAAAGGAAAAATCAATGTTAAAAAGATTTGTAGCAGCAACATTAGGGATAGCTTCCGCACTGTCGCTAAATCTACCAGCACAAGCCCAAACAGGTGACTGGGCATATCCAGTACCATTTCGGAACTATCTCAGCCAGCTGGCAAGGGACTCTGATTGGATACGAGAAGGACCTTATGAAATACGGCACTATCACTTTATAGCCACTGCTCCTCTTGGCAGATTAATAGCTCTTGCTAATACAACCTGTGCACAGATGAAGCAGGAACGACCCTATGCAACTATCAAAGCAGGGGTTGAAGCTGATGCTAAGACAATGTTTCCCTCAACAGTCATCACTAGATTAGGTGCAAGTGGAATCAGTCGATTCGCAGATGTTGCCATTAGATCAGCGGTTAACAATACCTGCCCTACGCACAGTAGCAGCTTGCCTACCTTAAACTACACCTTACCTGTAGATTAAAACACACCCAGGGTAGGCATTAAGGAGAGTGGGTCTGTTTAAAGTTGCAGCGATCGCTTTCCTCTGTTGAGCTGATCGCTGCAATTTTACTTGAGTCTGTAGCCTTGACTGAGCCTAAAACATGATTTTGGGTGCTAAATTTTGGGTGCTAAATTTTGGGTGCTAAAGTCATAAACTGCCTGCTAAACCTGCTCCACCTAGCAGATTCCAATAAACTAGGAACGGGATAAAAACTAGAGCTGCTAGGGTGGTTAGGGAGTAAAGCGATCGCTCCCAAGCAGACCAGAACTTATGTTTCCAGGCCAACAACGCGAAGACGGGCAGGGCAATCGACTTTGGTAAATAGAGTTTTTTCATCTTTTACCAAGGCAACCACCGAGCCAGGGACATGCTCTTTAGGGATTTCTTCAGTAAAAAATTTGTCGATGGAAGCTTCTATTTCCTGAGGATCTTGGGGTTCCTGCTGATTAGGAAGAGGCGGCGTAACAGGTTTTGATTCTGTCTGTTGGTCGTTAGGAGGTGATAACAGCGGAAATTGACTGTTTTTTCCCTGCTGTTCTTGCGCTGAGACAGGTAGTACAGTCAAGGAAAAAATCCAGATAAGTGCGACGAGTAAAGCTAACAGTTGTTTGAGCGATCGCGCGATCGCCCAATTGCTAAAGGTTAAACAGGATTTCCATCTCATGATGACTGCTAGTGTTAAGAATTCAAAACAGAGGTTGTAAATAAGACGGACGAGTAGCTATTGAGAACTTGCTATCCTTATTTCTGGATGAGCGGCTGAGTATCTTCCAATCCCTGATCTACTGTTTCAGTTCGTGTAAACATCAGGCTACCGATGACAAAGACTGCTAGTAAGATGGCCATTGACCAAAATACTTTGAGGATGATGTTGCTAGTAGTCCACCACAGGGATTATGACAGGCTAGGGGTTGGATAGAGCCGCTCGAATTTTGCGCGAGCATCCACGGTAGAAAAGCGCCAATTAACCGTGGCTCGGGTGTGATTACGATAGTGCTCCC